>JAYVFV010000283.1:0-6730 GCA_043772885.1 Flavobacteriales bacterium | reverse complement strand
GCAACAAATGCTACTCGATTGGGAAGCAGGAAAACCAGAAGTTATCCAACTTTGGAAAACCATGAACCAATGGGTTTACGACGGTTTTGCTCAAACCTATAAAAATCTCGGAGTTGATTTCGATAGTTATTATTATGAAAGTAATACTTATTTATTAGGAAAAGAAGTGGTGCAATTGGGATTGGAAAAAGGGCTTTTCGAAAAAGATCCCGATGGTTCGGTTTGGATTGACTTAACGCCAGACGGTCTTGATCGAAAAATCGTATTGCGTTCCGACGGTACTGCCGTTTACATGACACAAGATATCGGAACGGCAATTCAACGTGTGAAAGATTTTCCAGATATCGGCGGAATGGTATACACTGTTGGTAACGAACAAGATTATCACTTTAAAGTGTTGTTTTTAATTCTGAAAAAACTCGGATTTTATTGGGCAAAAAACTTGTTACACTTGTCATACGGAATGGTAGAATTGCCTTCCGGAAAAATGAAATCGCGTGAAGGAACTGTCGTAGATGCCGATGATTTGATGGAAGAAATGACAACAACAGCGCAATCCATTTCGGAAGAACTCGGAAAATTAGAAGGTTACTCTGCCGACGAAAAAGCAAAATTGTACACCACCATCGGTCTCGGAGCCTTGAAATATTATATGCTAAAAGTAGACCCAAGAAAAGCAATGATGTTCCATCCTGAAGAATCTGTCGATTTTGCAGGAAACACAGGGCCTTTCATTCAATACACCTATGCTCGAATTCAGTCTATTTTGCGAAAAGCTGATTTTGAGACCAATGCAATAATTGCTATTGGTGTGCTACATCCAAAAGAAAAAGAACTCATCAAACAAATCGAATTGTTTCCCGAAGTGATTCAAAATGCAGCACAAAATCACAGTCCAGCTTTGGTTGCCAATTACACTTACGATTTGGTAAAAGAATACAATTCGTTTTATCAAACGGTTTCCATTCTTGGTGAAGAAAATCACGATAAAAAAGTCTTTCGCGTACAGTTGTCTAAAAAAGTAGCCGATACGATAAAATTGGCTTTTGATTTATTGGGAATTGAAGTTCCAGAACGGATGTGATTTTTTAGCGTTCCCTAAAGGTCGGGCTATTCGCTACAATCTTTTTAGGATTTCCCTTTCGCTTTGCTACAGGATAATCCTAAAAAGGATTTTCGCTGCTATCCCTAACGCAGAATAGATTTATAAAGAACCATTCGGTGGTAATCGGATGGTTTTTTATTTCTACTATTTTCCTATTTCAGGAAGAAAATAGATATAGTAATTTATAATATGATTTTGAAGCAACATAAGTCATATAATAACGTTATCTTTGGTAATCACGTCTAATCAGAATAAATAAACTTAAATTAAAATCCTATGAAAAAATTAAAATTAATTCCATTTTTAGCTTTGCTATTTATGGTAAACGTTGCTTCGATGTGCAGCAGTAGTGATGACAATTCTCCAATCTCTGTAGATCCAACACCGGTAATAAATACAGCCCAATCGGGAACATGGCGCGTTACCTTATTTAATGATTCAGGTAATAACGAAACGAATAATTTTACAGGATACAATTTCACTTTTGGTTCAAGTAATGTTTTAACAGCAAGCAACGGAACCAATACCTACACGGGAACTTGGTCGGTGACATCCGATAATAGTGGTGATGATAGCCCAAGTAATGATCTCGACTTTAATATTGCATTTTCTTCACCACCAAATTTTGCAGAGTTATCAGAAGATTGGAATATCATTTCCTACACGGCTACTCAAATACAATTGATTCACGTGAGTGGCGGTGGAGGGGGCACCGATTATTTGACTTTTGTAAAGAATTAATTACTTAATTATAAGCATTTAAGAACCATTCGACAATCGAATGGTTTTTTTATTTCTAATACTTTCCTACTTCAAATTCAAATGCTTAAATTTGCACTTCAATTTCAGAAATTCATACCATTATGTTCAATAATTTAAGCGAAAAATTAGATAAGGCGTTTCACATCCTAAAAGGTCACGGAAAAATCACCGAAGTCAATGTTGCCGACACTTTAAAAGAAGTCCGTCGTGCGTTGTTGGATGCCGATGTTAACTTTAAAATTGCTAAAGATTTTACGACTACTGTTAAAGAAAAAGCGATTGGTCAAAATGTATTGACTACGCTTGAACCAGGACAATTATTGGTAAAATTGGTTAAAGACGAATTGACCGAATTAATGGGTGGCGATGCCGCCGGAATCAATCTTTCTGGAAATCCAACTGTCATTTTAATGTCGGGTTTACAAGGTTCGGGTAAAACGACTTTCTCCGGAAAATTAGCCAATTATCTAAAAACAAAAAAGAATAAAAAACCACTTTTGGTAGCGTGTGATATTTACCGCCCAGCAGCGATTACACAGTTAAAAATTGTAGGTGATCAAGTTGGAGTAGAAGTCTATTCGGAACCAGAAAATAAAAATCCGGTTTCGATTTCACAAAACGCCATTGCGCATGCAAAAGCCAACGGATTCAATGTTGTGATTGTCGATACGGCTGGTCGTTTGGCTGTGGATGAAGAAATGATGAACGAAATTGCTAATGTTCACAAAGCAATTCAACCACAAGAAACGTTGTTTGTTGTTGATGCGATGACGGGACAAGATGCCGTAAATACAGCAAAAGCGTTCAACGATATTTTGAATTTCGACGGCGTTATTTTAACCAAATTAGATGGTGATACAAGAGGTGGAGCTGCGATTTCGATTAAATCGGTTGTAGATAAACCAATTAAATTTATTGGTACTGGTGAAAAAATGGATGCAATTGATGTGTTCTATCCTTCGCGTATGGCGGAACGTATCCTCGGAATGGGAGATGTTGTATCTTTAGTAGAAAGAGCACAAGAGCAATACGATGAAGAAGAAGCGCGAAAACTCCAAAAGAAAATTGCCAAAAACGAATTTGGTTTTGATGATTTCTTGGCGCAAATCCAGCAGATTAAAAAAATGGGAAGCATGAAAGACCTTGTCGGAATGATTCCAGGTGCCGGGAAAGCAATGAAAGATGTCGAAATTGAAGACGATGCTTTTAAACACATTGAAGCGATTATCCACTCGATGACACCAAAAGAAAGAAGTCGACCATCGTTAATTGACATGAAAAGAAAAACCCGAATCGCAAAAGGTTCTGGAAGAAAAGTCGAAGAAGTAAATCAATTGATGAAACAGTTCGAACAAATGAGTAAAATGATGAAAATGATGCAAGGTCCAGGAGGAAAGAACATGATGAAAATGATGGGCGGAATGAAGGGAATGAGTTAAAAAATTGTTTAACGTTTCAGGTTTCAAGTTGTTGTCGTTTCTCGAGTCAACTTGAAACCTGAAACTTGAAACCTGAAACTAAAAAACACAACAAACATGCAACTACTCGACGGAAAAAAAGTATCGGAAGATATTAAAAACGAAATCGCTGCCGAAGTCCAAAAAATGAAAGCCAATGGTGAAAAAGTTCCCCACTTGGCTGCAGTAATTGTTGGAAATGACGGCGCCAGTTTGACATACGTGGGTAGTAAAGTAAAAGCATGTGAACGCGTTGGTTTTGAATCGACTTTGATTCAAATGCCAAACACGACTTCGGAAACCGAATTGCTCAAGCGCATTAAAGAATTAAACGAAGACGATAACATTGACGGTTTTATAGTACAGTTACCGTTACCCAAACAAATTGACACGCAAGAAGTTTTAATGGCAATTGATCCGAGTAAAGATGTGGACGGTTTTCATCCCGAGAATTTTGGAAAAATGGCTTTAGACATGACGACTTTTATTCCGGCAACTCCTTTCGGAATACTTGAACTTTTAGAACGTTATAAAGTACAAACCGAAGGAAAGCACACCGTAGTTATTGGACGAAGTCACATCGTTGGACGACCAATGAGTATTTTGATGGGAAGAAAAGGTTTTCCCGGAAATTCAACAGTTACTTTAACACACAGTCATACCAAAAATATAGCTCAAATTACTACGCAAGCCGATATCATTATTACAGCATTAGGCGTTCCTAATTATTTAAAAGCCGAAATGATAAAAGATGACGCTGTGGTAATTGATGTCGGAATTACACGTGTTGCTGATGACACAACAGAAAAAGGTTACCGAATTACAGGTGATGTCGATTTTGTAAATGTGTCTAAAAAAGCATCATTTATTACTCCGGTTCCTGGTGGTGTCGGTCCGATGACAATTGCGATGTTATTAAAAAACACGCTTTTGGCAAGAGAACAAAAACGATTAAAGAATAAATAGTATTGTTTCATTTGCGTCTTTCTCGCGAAGGCGGGAATCCATGCGTCGAAAAAATGGATTCCCGCCTTCGCGAGAAAGACGTAGTAGTATAACCCCTATGTAGTTTTAATAAATCCAATAATCAAAAATAAATAGATTCATAAATGAAAACCGTAATTGCTACAAAAGAACAATTGCCAATTGTTCGAGAATTGGCTCTTAAAATTTGGCCAGTTACTTATGGAAGCATTATTACTGAAGGACAGATTGACTATATGTTGGACATGATGTACAGCATCGCGTCGTTAGAAATGCAACTTCAAAGCAATAAAGTTTTTTTACTTGCAGAAGAGGATTCTCAATTTATAGGTTATGCATCGTACGAATTAAATTGTGATGGTTCCAATAAAACAAAAATTCATAAATTGTACGTATTGCCAGAAACTCAAGGCAAAGGAATAGGAAGGCAAATGATGGATTGCATTGCTCAAATTGCATTATCGAATCAGAATCAAACCTTACATCTCACGGTGAACAAAAAAAACAAAGCCACTGATTTTTACTTAAAATACGGATTTGAAATTACGGAAGAAGTCGTTTTTGATATCGGAAACGGTTACGTTATGGATGATTATATCATGGAGAAGAAATTATAAAAACTAAAATTCCAATCTCGTTTTGTGGAACGTGATTGGAATTTTAGTTTTAAAAATATTTGTGATTAACGTTTAATCACTTTTGTTGTAAAGCTTTCGTTTTCTGTTGTTATTGTCACAAAATACATTCCGCTAGATTGATTGCTTACATTTAATGTATCGGTTTGTAAACCGCTTGATTTGTCCAATTTTATTTGGGAGATAACTTGCCCTTGAATGTTTGTCAATTGTAATATAACATTCGAAGCATTTTTTAAAGTGTAGTTAATATTTACAATGTCATGGGTTGGATTAGGATATACCGAAACCTTCATATTATCGGTGTTTACTTCCTCTAATGCAAGTGGCGTAGTCGGACAATTTACAGCTTGTAATGTATTGTAAGAGAAAACAAAAGTCCCGATTCCCAATGCGCCTTCTAAATTTCTTCCAGTTGATGATAACGATAATGAAGTGTCTAACGCTAACGAATGTGCATCTCCAGCAGAAATATTGAGCCAATTGTTAGCAGTTCCAATTTGATTTAGAACATTGACTGCTACAAAATTTCCAAGACCTAATTGTCCGCTTGTATTAAAACCACCAGACCAAAGTGTGCTGTCGTTTTTGATGGCCAATGAAAAGGAGTTTCCTGCAGAAATTGCGATATACAAATTCACGGCGCCACTAGAACTAAAACTTATCGGAACAGGAACATTAGAAGCGGTGTTAGTACCGTCACACAATTGTCCGTTGGTGTTGTTTCCGAACGTATACAAGATGTTACTTGTATTTAAAGCCATGCTATGATTAAATCCAGCAGAAACTAATGACCAGTTGTTGGATGTTCCGATTTGAATAGGAACTAAACTAGTAGTATTGGTTCCGTCTCCCAATTGACCAGATGCATTATTTCCCCAAGCCCACATAAATCCAGCCGCATCAACAGCTAAAGAATGTTGATCACCCGCATCGATCCGGACCCAGTTAGTTGCTGTTCCCACTTGAACAGGAACGTTTTGGTTTACAACATTATTCAAACCTAATTGTCCTGTTGAATTCAATCCCCAAGACCAAAGCGTTCCTGTCGTTTTTATAGCCAAACTAAATCGGTTACCCGCAGAAACGGATAGCCAATTGGTGGCAGTTCCGAGTTGTGTAACGGTCCATGTTGCCGAATTAAAAGCGCCATTTCCCAATGCACCGAATTGACCATCGCCCCAAGCCCATAAAGTACCATTTGTTTTTACAGCTAAAGAATGAACAGCACCAGCAGAAACAGTTGCCCAATCGTTGGCAGTTCCGATTTGTACTGGTAAATTTTGATCGGGAGTAACTCCGTTTAAACCTAGCTTATTTCCGTTGGATCCCCAACCCCATAAAGTTCCATCGGTTTTGATGGCTAAAGAAAAATTGGTTCCGGCAGAAACCATACGCCAGCAACCTGTACCTACTTGTGAAAATACATTTGCTGAAAAAAATAAAGTAATAACGAGTAATTGTAGTGATTTTTTCATGATAATTAGTTTTTAAGATTAATACACTTATATATCAATGCCTCTTTGTATTTGTTACCCTGCTATTGCAATTTTATTTTCAGACGTTCATAGTTTTTGAACTTTTGTTTTTTTAAGTTATTGGTAATAAATACATTACGAAGTTACGCATTTATAAAATGCAAAACTTTTTTTAGAAGATTTATTTTGTGTTTTGGAAAATAGTACGTGTATATTAGCCCCGATTAAAGCGGTATCTTTTAAACCTGTCAGGTTTAAAAATATAGCGGAAAGCGGGACTATTGTTCTTTAAAAAATAATCGTGTGCTA
>JAYVFV010000282.1:0-2416 GCA_043772885.1 Flavobacteriales bacterium | reverse complement strand
GATAATGCTCATCGCTTGTGAGGTGTTGTAATTTTTTTGGTATAAGATTCGATAAATCTCTTGAATTTCTCTGATTTTTTCTGTTGAAAAACCGCGTCTTCTGAGTCCAACCGAATTGATTCCGACGTACGATAACGGCTCTTTGGCTGCTTTCGTGTAAGGTGGCACATCTTTTCTGACCAACGAACCACCCGAAACCATGGCGTGATCTCCCACATGAATGAATTGATGAATGGCCGCCAAACCTCCTATAATGGCATGATTTCCAACCGTAACATGACCTGCCAAAGCCACACCGTTGACAATAATCGCATTGTCGCCGATATGACAATCATGTGCGATGTGAGCCGTTGCCATGATCAGACAGTTACTACCGAGTGTGGTTTGCCCGGAGGCGATCGTACCGCGATTGATGGTGACGCATTCACGAATGGTGCAGTTGTCTCCAATAATGGCTAAAGAATCTTCGCCACCGAATTTCAAATCCTGCGGTATCGCTGAAATTACAGCACCGGGAAATATGTTACAGTTCTTCCCAATACGGGCGCCTTCCATAATGGTCACATTCGATCCGATCCAAGTTCCATCTCCAATAACTACATTATTGTGAATAGTGGTAAAAGGTTCTATGACAACATTTTTGGCGATTTTTGCACCAGGATGAACGTATGCTAATGGTTGATTCATAATATTTTTGTTGAAAATGTAGGTTAAATTTATGTTTTAAAAAGTTAAATAAACTTTTAATTTACAAATTTAACCTTTACCTTTTTATTATTGTTTTTTTGCAATTTGTGCCATTAATTCTGCTTCTGCAACTAATTTTCCATTCGCAAAAGCTTTTGCAGACATGTGGCAAATTCCTCTTCTGATTGGAGTAATTAATTCGCATTTGAATGTTAGTGTATCTCCTGGAAGTACTTTGTTTTTAAATTTTACACCATCAATTTTCATAAAAAAAGTGAGGTAATTTTCTGGATCTGGAACCGTACTCAAAACCAAAATTCCTCCTGTTTGTGCCATTGCTTCTATGATAATAACACCTGGCATTACTGGTGCTTCTGGAAAATGACCTACAAAAAAAGGTTCATTCATGGTCACGTTTTTTAGTCCGACCACATGCTTATCCGACATTTCAAGAATTCTATCAATGAATAAAAACGGCGGTCTGTGAGGCAAAATGCTCATGATTTTATTTACATCCATTAATGGTTCTAAATTCAAATCATACACAGGAACGTAATTTCGCTGTTCTATTTTAATGAGTTTAGATAATTTTTTTGCAAATTGTGTATTCACAAAATGACCAGGTTTGTTTGCAATTACTTTGCCTTTTAGTCTAATTCCTATTAAGGATAAATCGCCTATAACATCCAAAAGTTTATGTCTTGCTGCTTCATTTGGATGATGTAATGTTAGATTATCTAATATTCCGTTCTCTTTTACTGTGATTTTTTCTTTTCCAAAAGCAACTTTCAAGTTGTTCATTGTTTTTTCTGAAATTTCTTTATCAACATAAACAATGGCATTATTTAAGTCGCCACCTTTAATTAATCCATTATCTAACAATGACTCTAATTCATGCAAAAAGCTAAAGGTTCTGCAATTTGCAAAATCGGTTTTGAATTCCGAAATGTTTTTCATGGTTGCATTTTGTGTCCCAAGAACTTTTGTACCAAAATCTACCATTGCAGTTATCTGAAATTCTTCTGAAGGCATTACAAGAATTTCACTTCCCGACGCTTCATCTACAAAAGAGATATTTTCTTTGACCACGTAGTATTTTCTTTCTGCACTTTGCTCCTCTACTCCTACTTTATCAATAGCTTCAACGAAAAATTTAGAAGAGCCATCCATAATAGGTAGTTCGGATGCGTTTAATTCAATGATAACATTATCTAAATCACAACCAATTAAAGCAGCAAGAACATGTTCTGGAGTTTGAATTTTAACTCCTAATTTTTCCAAATTTGTACCTCTTTGAGTATTTACCACGTAGTTGGCATCTGCTTCAATTATTGGATTTCCTTCAAGATCAACTCTAACGAATGTAAAACCATTATTGATTGGTGCTGGTTTGAACGTTGTTGTAACTTCTTTTCCAGTATGCAAGCCAACTCCTGTAAGTGTAATTTCACTTTTTATGGTTTTTTGTTTTACCATCATTATATTTTGTTATTAATTATGCTTTTTAAATGCTCTAACTCTGAAACTATTTTTGACAAATTCTTAAAATGAACATAAGATTTACTAAAATCATTATATTTAAATGATGGGCTTCCTTGTAAAATTTCATTATCTTTTACGTTTCTTCCAATTCCGGATTGTGCTTGAACGCGTACATTATTACCAATAATCAGATGTCCCGCAATTCCGACTTGACCGCCAATCATGCAATTTTTTCCTATTTTTGTAG
>JAYVFV010000281.1:0-6748 GCA_043772885.1 Flavobacteriales bacterium | reverse complement strand
TTAATAATTTTTTAACCAATTGTTAGTGAATTCGCAATCTCTGTATTCACCATTTATTTTGATATAGGTTTCTTTAATTTTTTCATTCGTCCATTTTCCAATGGCGTTGATTTGTTTTTCTTTTAATGCGAATTCTCTAATTTTAGTGAAGTCTTTAGCATAATCGGCAACGTGTTCATTGATACGATTGGTCACAACGATCAGTTTATATTTTTTACCTGTGCGAGGTTCGTCTTCGAGAATTGGTTCGGTAATTTCGTTGTCTTTCAGATTTGAAACTTGGCTGTACAATTCGGGATCCATTTTGGTCAATTCGAAATGCGTGTCTTGCGTTTTTGGATTGATTAAGGTTCCGCCATTGGTACGTGTTTCTTTTTCATCCGACATGGTTCGAGCTGCTTCGGCAAAAGTAATCTCACCATTTTCGATTCTCTTTTTAATAAGTAGTGCTTTGTCTTTAGCCTCTTTAAGTCCTTCTGCTGATACTTTTGGCATCATTAAAATATGACGCAATTCTAAATCTTGACCTTTTATTTTTTCTAAATAAATAATGTGATAACCAAATTCGGTTTCAAAAGGTTCCGAAATTTCACCTTCTTGAAGTGAGAATGCTACGTCTTTAAATTCTTTTACAAAGCCCGTTTTTTTATTAATTTTATAAAATCCACCGTTGGAAGCAGAACCTCTGTCATCGGTATAAATTACGGCTCTAGTTTTAAAACTAGCACCTTCTTGGACTTCCTTTTTTATATCTCTTAGTTTCTGAATTATTCGTTGCTTTTCTTCTGCTGTAATTTTTGGAGTAATCACAATTTGGGCAATTTCGAGTTCGGCTCCAAAAACAGGTCTGTCTTTTTCGGGAATTTTTTTAAAAAACTCTCTTGTTTCTTCTGGAGTAATTTCAATTCCGTCTACAATTTTACGCTGCATTTCTGCCGCTAATTTTTGTTGTTTTAATATTTCAAACAAATCGGTTCTAAAATCTTCTTCGTTATTCTTTTTGAAATACTTAACTACTTTGTCCATTGATCCTAACTGCTCAACCATGTAGTCGAGTTGTTGCGTCATTTTCTCTTTTATTTCCTCATCTTTAACAATAACCGAATCTTGTACTGCTTGATGTGCGTATAGTTTATCTTCCAATAATTTTCCTAGCATTTGGCATCTGGTAATGTCTTTGACCGAATTTCCTTGGCTGGATAATTCGAGAAATGATTTATCGATATCCGAATCTAGTACGATGTATTCGCCGACAGTTGCTATAATTCCGTCTATTTTTTGTCTTTTTGAAGACACGATTGTTGACGACTTAACTTTCACCGAATCTTTAATAATTTCTTGTGCTTCTGTATTTGAAAACACAAAAAGTAAAGCGCAAATAGTAATGATGATTTTATTGATTAATTTCATAAATGTATTTTTAAGGTACTTTACCAATGCCTTTTATTAATTGTTTTTTATTTGATTTTTTGTTTTCTCAAAAGTATCTTGATTGACTTTAATTGAAAATTCTTTTTTGAGTTCATTAACCCAATTTTGTTCTAAAGATTGTTGGTAATCGTTGATGATTTTGCCTTTACATTCCTCGAACGTCTTTTCACTTTCTGGAATCACTTTAAGAACATTCGTGACAAAAAAGTATTCGCCTTGTTGGGAAATTTCGGAAACGCCCACTTCTTGTTTGGTATCTTTTGGCAATTGTGTAGCACCAGTTTCAAGTGTACTTTGACTTGCCATCACATTTACTACTTCGCTTGTGTTTAGCATATCTTTAATTTCTTGAGGCATTGCTCCTTTTTTAAGCATTGCTTGTGCTTTTATAATAACATCCATTTTTGTGGAAGAAGCGATAATTACATCCAATCTTGACTTCCATTTATGTTTGTCCTTTTGAGTTTCATAAAATGCTTTTAATCCTAAACTATCCGTTTTAGAACGATCCCAAATTTCTTTTTCCATTAAATCAAACAACAATAATCCATCGTGGTATTCTTCCATTACAGAAGCAAATTCTGGAAATTCATTTTCTAAATTATCGGTATAATATTGATTAATTTCTGCGTCTACAAAACGATTATAAAACACTTCAATCAATCTTGATAAGGGACGAATAGTTAATCCTTCTTTCGTTTGGAAAGAATTTAAGAAACTCAAAAACTGATAACCAGAAACTTCTTTTTTCTCTATTAAAAAAAGTTTAGCAGTATAATTATCCTTAGCATTTTCAGGCAAATTCCATTTATTTGTATAAATATCTTCTGTAACTAATTTGGAAATTGCGGCATACGTTTTATTATCTCTCTTGACATTATATTTCTTTCTTAATTTTTCAGTCAATGAATTTGTAATTAATCGGGAACGATCGTCTTTGCTGATTTTACCTTCCAATTCAACTTTAGATTCTTCTAATGTTTTTAAAGGAAATTTAGAAATTAATTTTACAATGTGCCAACCAAATTGGGATTGAAATGGAACTGAAATTGGATTGTCTTTTGTTAAAGAAAAAGCCGTAGTTTCAAACTCTTCCGAACTTAATTGTCCTGATCCAAAACGATTAAGCACACCACCTTTTGCAGCTGATGATTTATCTTCTGAAAATTGTTTTGCTAATTCCTCGAAATTTTCACCTTGTTGGATTTTTTTATAAATCTCTTGAATGGTTTTTTTAGCTTTATCGGGATCGACATCTTCTTTTTGGGTGTCAGGATTTAGCAACATTATATGAGCAACAATAAGATCGCCTCTGTTTTGTCTTTCGTCAACAACTTTAATTAAATGATAACCAAAACGAGTTCGTACAGGTGATGAAATTTTTCCCTTAGGTGTATTAAATGCTGCTGTTTCAAAAGCATAAACCATTCTGAAGCTAGTAAAAAACCCTAAGTCTCCCGAGTTTTCTTTGGCGGAAGGGTCTTCTGAAAACTCTTTAGCTAATTTTCCGAAATCTTCACCATTTAAAGCTTTTTGACGAATTTCAATACATTTATTGTATGCTTTTAAAGTGTCTTCAGGAGTCGCATTTTCATCAACCATTAATAAAATATGCGACGCTTTTATTTCTTTTTGCATTCTATCATAACCTTCTTTTACTAATGCAGAAGTTACTTTAGAATCGGAAGTATAATTTTTCGCAAGTTGCGTTCTATAACCTTTAAGTTCGTTTATATATTTATCGTTATTCTGTAATCCAAGTTTATTGGCTTTGGCGACTTTCAATTTATAACCAACAAATAACTCTAAATATTGGTTTAAATCTTTTTGAGATTCGTCTTTTACTAAATCCAGATTCTTTTTATAAACGCGTTCAAACTCGTCGGTATAAAAAGGTTTTTCGTCTATAGTGAATAATATTTCTTTTGATTTATTTTGAGCATTAACTGAAAAACTCCATGCTAACATCAAAGAAAAAAATACTTGTTTCATGTTTATTCTGATTTTAATAGTATCTATTTTTTACAATCAACAAAAGTAACAATTCGGCTCTATTAAACAAGCATAAGGAGTACTATTAACAAAATTTTATTAACACAAATAGTTATAATTATAGTAGGTTATTCTTTATCGCGTCATTTTGAAATTAGTTATTTAACGAATAAATAGTATTTTTGCAATCTCTAAAATTGATTATGAGTTTTTTAAAAGAAATAGCACGAAGAAGAACATTTGGAATTATATCACATCCAGATGCAGGAAAAACAACTTTAACAGAAAAATTATTGCTTTTTGGTGGCGCTATACAAGAAGCTGGCGCTGTTAAAAACAATAAAATCAAAAAAGGAGCAACGAGTGACTTTATGGAAATAGAACGCCAAAGAGGAATTTCTGTTGCTACATCGGTATTGGCATTTATCTATAAAAATAAAAAAATAAACATCCTCGATACTCCAGGACACAAGGATTTTGCCGAAGATACTTTTCGAACTTTAACGGCAGTAGATAGTGTTATTGTAGTTATTGATGTTGCGAAAGGTGTTGAGGAACAAACGGAAAAATTAGTGGCCGTTTGTAGGATGCGAAAAATTCCGATTATTGTTTTCATAAATAAATTAGACCGAGAAGGAAAAGATGCTTTTGATTTGATGGATGAAGTGGAAAAGAAACTTGGACTTACGGTTACTCCGCTAAGTTTTCCTATTGGAATGGGTTATGATTTTCAAGGGATTTATAATATTTGGGAGAAAAATATTAATTTGTTTAGTGGTGATAGTCGAAAAAATATTGAAGATACGATTGCGATTTCGGAATTAAATAGTCCAGAATTAGAAAAAATTATAGGCGAAAAACCTTCACAAAAACTTCGAGAGGAATTGGAGTTAATTGATGAAGTATATCCGAAATTTAATAGAGAAGATTATTTAACTGGGAATTTACAACCTGTGTTTTTTGGTTCCGCATTAAATAATTTTGGCGTTAGAGAGTTATTAGACTGTTTTATTGAAATAGCACCTTCACCAAAAGCCAAAGAATCGGAAACTAGATTGGTACAACCAGAAGAAGAAAAATTATCCGGATTTGTATTTAAAATTCACGCCAACATGGATCCGAAACATCGTGATCGATTGGCTTTTATTAAGGTAGTTTCTGGCACTTTTGAACGCAACAAACCCTATTTGCATGTTCGATTAAATAAAAATTTAAAATTTTCTAGTCCGAATGCTTTCTTTGCAGAAAAGAAAGAAATTGTAGACATTTCGTATCCCGGCGACATTGTTGGCTTACACGATACTGGGAATTTTAAAATCGGCGATACTTTAACAGAAGGTGAAATAATGAGTTTTAAAGGAATTCCGAGTTTTTCACCAGAGCATTTTAGATACATCAACAATGCCGATCCAATGAAAGCAAAGCAACTCGAAAAAGGAGTAGATCAATTAATGGATGAAGGTGTTGCGCAATTGTTTACTTTAGACATGAACAATAGAAAAATCATTGGTACTGTTGGAGCTTTGCAATATGAAGTAATCCAATACCGATTGGAACATGAATACGGAGCTAAATGTACCTACGAAAATTTTCCGGTTCACAAAGCGTGTTGGGTAAAACCTGATGATGCTAAAAGTGAGGAATTTAAAGAATTTAAAAGAGTAAAACAGAAGTTTTTAGCGCATGACAAATACAACCAATTGGTATTTTTAGCCGACTCTGATTTTACCATTCAAATGACACAAAGTAAATATCCAAGTGTAAAATTATTTTTTACATCTGAATTTGAGTAGTTAGACAAAAACTCTTGCATTTCATCGATTTTATTTTTTAAATCAATTATTTATACCTAATAAGCTTTTTTAATTCGAATAATGATTTTATCTTTGCATTTGGAATAGATTCGCCCTATGAACAAAAATTTACTTAAATTTTACTTAATAACTTTCTTATTTCTATCTGACTTTGTGATGTATTCGCAAGGTGATGATGGTGATGGTTGTTTAGAATGTCCAGATCCAGCTCCAGCTCCAATAAACAGCAAAATAATTATACTACTAATCGCTGGTATTTTATTTGCATATTATACTTTTAAAAGAAACAAAAAAGTAACATAAGCTCCTAAGAAAAGGATATCACAAATAGATATCCTTTTTTTATATGAGGGTAGTTTTATTCAGTTGGATAAATTGAAAATATTGAATTATTTGAGTTGTTTTCTGCAAAGGGAACATCTGAATTATCTACCGATCCATCACCATTTATATCAGTTGTTTTTATTCCAAAAGCAGAACTCTCAATATCTGCTATTAACTGAGGTATGTCAGTATTATCAATTACCTCATCTTGATTAATATCTCCAGAATAGAATGCGAAAACACCACCTCCCAAATTTTTCATATTATTACCATACGCTTTATTTATTGCATTACTAAAATCGTATGTTAATAAAGAAGGCCCCACAGTTTGAGGTACTCCGCTCCAAGTATAAATTGCATTACTGTTTTTAACCGCTATATAAAATGTCCCACTAGGAGAAGTAGTAAAAGTACAAACTGCCGTGCCATTTGTTTTTAATATCGCTGTAGTTGATGCCACGATAGCATAAGGAAATGTTGAATTATGTAATTCAACTGTAATATTTTCAACATCAGTTAGTTGCGAAATTCCATCTTGGTTATTTTTTACAGGTCTCATAGTATTAGCACTTTCATAATATCCTTCAATAAATAATTTTAAATTAATTATAGAACTACAAGGAGCTAGAGTTACTGTCGCTGTTGATGTAGTACTAACCCCAATCTCATTAGTTGAAACTAAAGTGTAAGTTGAATTAACGACGGGTGTAACATTTATACATGCTGCATTTCCTAAACTTCCAGCAGGTCCAGACCATTGAAGTGATAAAGGAATATACATCAAGTCTTTTATTTCAGCTACAAAACTTGAAGGAGTTAATACCGAAGTAACTTGATGAGTTGTTAAATTTATACGATAGATTAAATCCGTGCTATCTGTACTTGAAGAATAACAAATATTATTACCTACATATTCAATAGCTTGAGCTGTTACTGCTAAATTTGAATTTAAGTTGAACATAAAACTAACACTTCCTGTAGTACTTATTTGCCATAATGATTTAGATGTATTTGTACCAGTAGCATAAATCAATCTGTTAGCATCATAATCATAAGTAAGTCCTACACCTCCATTAGTTGGTAATCCTGAAGCAAAGGGGGTTGGAGTTAGCAATGCAGTGTTGTAATTTATTTTTTGAATTGTTCCGTCATTAAATACAGCATACATATTTCCGCTATTATCAAAT
>JAYVFV010000280.1:0-2421 GCA_043772885.1 Flavobacteriales bacterium | reverse complement strand
AGTAATTGCCACAAACGAAGATAAATCTGCATAGGAATTGTTAAACAAATCAAACATCTTATCGACGTAAGGCATGATGGCTGCCGTTTTGGTAAAATTCAGTGGTATGAGTTGGTATCTTTTTTTGATTAATTCTTGAATCTTAAAGAAAAATTCGGGTTTTACATTTTCAAATGGGAATTTACTTTCGATGTGTTCTTTTTCTTTTACATAACCCAATTGCTCTAAATGATCTTTATAATACGGATAATTGTACCACGTAATCATCGAACCTATTTCGTCGAACCCTTCAGTTACAACACCTACTTTATCAAGGTTTGAAAATCCCATCGGACCTTCAACATACTCTAAGTTGTTTTTGCGTCCGAGTTCATAGACTTTTTCGAGCAATGCTTTAGTTACTTCGATGTCGTCAATTATATCCCACCAACCAAAACGCACTTTTCGTTTTCCTTGTTTGTTGACTTCATCCCAATTGATAATGGCAGCAATTCGTCCAACAATTGTATTGTCTTTATAAGCCAAATAAAAAGTGGCTTCTGCGGTTTCAAAAGCAGGATTTTTGGTTGTATTGAATGAATCAATTTCTTCCTGAATTAATGGCGGAACCCAGTACGGGTGGTTTTTATATAATGAAAATGGAAATTTTACGTAATCGAATAGTAGCGCTTTTGTATTCGCTTCTTTAATTGTAATCATTTTATTTTTATTTTTCTACTTCAACTTCATCTAATCGTTTCTTGTTTTTCTCTTTTGCTTTCTTCTTTTTTTTATCCATTTTGGACTCCTCCTTTTTTTCTTTTTTCTCGCGAAGTAAAATATCTTCGTAATTAATATCCGAACGCCACGATATTCCGATTCCGCCATACAAAACACTTGGTGTGTTTTTGTAATTGGTGCTAACCGATACGTCAACCTGTAAATGATCGGCCATCAAATAAGCGCCACCGGCAGAAAAAATGGCATCGGCATAATAATCGCTTTTAAGTCCTTTGTTCTCTATAAATGCCGACCATCTGTCGTTGATTGCTTTAGTGACGGTCACAATATATCCTTGTGTTACTCTGGGTGTTGAAATTTTATCCATGAACACATTACCGATTACGACATAACCGCTTCCAATGATGTGTTGGGTAATCACCATTACTTTTGGACTGATAACAGAGATTTCGTTTGGTTCCTCGTTATAGGCATTTTTGAAATTAAGATTCATTCCGGCGTAACCAGAAACGGCAGGAATCAACTGTCTCCAATTGAATTTATTTTGATGGTTGGCTTTCCAGCTGTACAGGTTTGGTTTTTTCTCTTTGGCATTTTTAAAAGGATCGTATGCCAAGTATTTAAATCCGAGTGTCGTATTACGCAATCCCGATCTTTTTTCACTTTCATTATTGATAGTGAACGTGTCATTTTGATAGCTGATTTCACCGATAAACTCCAATTGTTCTTTCCAAAATCCATAACGTGCCGCTACATCCAGAAACAATCCTTTGGTTTCATAATTCAATAAACTGTGTTCTTCTCTCAAGTAATTCAAGCCACTTTCCAATTGAATTACTTTATTTCCGACAGCAAAAGCACCCATCGACTCGCTTGGTCGATTTGAATTAATGATATCGGTGTACTGTGCAAATGAAAAAGGAACTACGAATAAAAAGGCAGTGACAAGGATTGATTTTAGTCTCATGATAACTATTTTTGTTTACAACGCAGAAAGATTTTACTTCGTACAATTCGACCCGAAGGGTCTCGTGTCCAAAAGTACTATTTTTTATTATTTATTTAAGACCTCAAACCGATTTTTGATTATTAGAATTTAGTATTTTTGTCGAAAATATACTCAGATATGCAAGAAGCATCTTTTAATGGACTTTTAAAAGCGGTATTTTATATATTACTCTTTTATTACATTTTCAAATTTTTGGCGCGTTTGTTTTTACCAGTTATCGTAAAAAAAGTGGCGCAAAAAGCCGAGGAGCAATTCAAACAACAATATCAAAATCAACAGAAAACATCAAATTCAGCTCCAATTCCAACTTCAGATAAACCTCGCGAAACTAAAAAAGTAGGAGAGTATATCGATTTTGAGGATATTAAAGAAAAGTAGGTTTTTGAAATAAAGACAATAAAAAAACATGAAGCAAATTCAAAAGTTATATCCTCATTTAGTTGCCTTAATTGGTTTTATCGTAATCGCCTTAGTTTATTTTTATCCAGTTCTTCAAGGAAAGAAAATTTATCAATCGGATATTGTTCAATACACCGCTATGGCAAAAGAGCAAAACGATTTTCGTGCAGAAGAAAATGCCGAACCGTTTTGGACCAATTCTGCTTTTGGTGGAATGCCAACGTACCAAATGGGTGCGAAATATCCGAATGATTTTATTGGACATTTGGATGATGCGTTGCGATTTTTACCAC
>JAYVFV010000279.1:0-6793 GCA_043772885.1 Flavobacteriales bacterium | reverse complement strand
AACAAGTGCGCCTGCTAGTTATCCGTTCCCATTACCACATAATGTTACTTCTTCTATCGATACTAGTTTTGTTTTAACTTTAAATCCTGTACCACTAGGAGATTATACGCTAGTTTTAACCAATGAATGTGGCGATATTATTCAGCCTATAAATGTAACCGTCCCCATTTATGTCGACCAAGGACTAGCAAGTGAATTGCGTCCAGGTTGTGATTTAAATAAAAGTGCTATAGGAGTTTTTAGTTTGAATGGTAAATTAACATCAATAGCAATTACGGCTGCTCCACCAGGATTTGCTTTTGCTATTCCTTATAATGGAAATTCAAGTATCACAGCTGCTGGGGTTTTTAACATGAATGGATTAGAACCTGGAAATTATACTTTTACTAGTGTTGATGAATGTAATTTTTCAAACACCATTAATGTAACTGTAGTTGGATATACAATTACAACGAGTAGTTTTTCGCTTCAAAATAATTGTGGTTCCTTTAATATTCCATTAAATTTTGTAAGTAATGGTATATTGGGAGAAACTTTTTGGTTGCAAAAATTAGTTAATCCAACAACAAACACATGGGGACATCCAGGTACTAATAGTATTTATATTGATGGCACAAATCCTACTTCAACCAATTCATTTCAGTTATTAAACCACAATAACAATCTTAATATTTCTTTTAATGGAACTTTTAGAATTGCACGTAGTTTTTACTCTTTTAACAATGGAAGTGAATTAAACAACGGTTCTGTTACATCAATTGACAAAATCTGTATCGAATACCTTAGTCCTTCAATGACTTTTAACGAATCACTTGAAATAATTTCTGCAAATAGAATGTCGTGTTCAACTGGTGGAAGTTTGGATGTCTTAATTACAGCTGTCGGTACGCAACCACTTCACTATACTTTAGTTCAAAAGGACGGATTGCCTTTCTTTTTTGATAATGGAAACAATAATCTTTTTGTAAATCTTGCTCCTGGAATATACATTTTGCAAGTGGAAGATAGCTGTGGAAATATTGTAAACAGACAATTTGATGTTTCTAATCTAGTTTCTATAGTAAACATCAATCAACCCAATGATATTGTAGATTGTCAAAGTATTATTACTGATAATGAAACATTTGATATAACAACCCTAAACGCATCAATACTTGGTTCACAATCAACAACCGATTATACATTAACCTATTACACTTCCTTAATTAATGCGCAAAACGGAACAAATCCTATAACAAATTTAACCAATTTTAATCCGGCTATA
Source organism: Flavobacteriales bacterium (assembly GCA_043772885.1). Taxonomy (GTDB): domain Bacteria; phylum Bacteroidota; class Bacteroidia; order Flavobacteriales; family Flavobacteriaceae; genus Flavobacterium. The sequence continues at coordinate 5,529 of JAYVFV010000279.1, read as the reverse complement.
AATCCGCAGACCATTTATGCTCGATTAATTTTTAATCAGTTACCTACTTGTTACGAAACCACATCATTTCAGTTATTTGTGGGACAAACACCTCGATTAAATTTAGATCCCGATTATTTAAATTGTTCAACAGCACCGATTGTTATCGATGCTTCAGGCAATAATCTACCAACAACAACTTATTTATGGTCGGATGGAACGGTTGGCCCGATAGTTTCTGTAAGTCAAATTGGCGTTACCAATCTTACTGTTACAGCAACTAATTCTTATGGAACTGGTCAATCTTGTACGAATACACAAGATATTGTAGTGACTATATCAAAACTTCCCGAATTAGATCATATTGAAACTACCGATTGGACGGATAATGAAAACATGATAACAATTATTACAACCGATAACAGTGCTTTTGAATATTCGATAGACGGAATGAATTTTCAAGATGAAAACACTTTTACAAATTTAACATCCGGAATATACACTGTAATTGTTAGGGATAAATTAGGCTGTGGCTCCATTCAACAAGAAGTTTGGCTACTCAATTATCCGAAATTTTTCACACCTAATGGCGATGGGATAAATGAAACTTGGTATATAAAAAATCAGCAATACGAACCCGATTTTAAAGTATATGTTTATGATCGATACGGAAAATTAGTGTCCAGTTTTAAATCGAATACATTAGGTTGGGACGGAAATTATAATGGTACTTTAAATTATGCTTCCGATTATTGGTTTGTGGTTTACCGACAAGATGGGCGAGTTCATAAAGGTCATTTTACCTTAAAACGCTAATGTTGTAACCAGATACAGCAAAACGTCTACTCATGGTACACCTTAAATTAATGGATTTCTTAAAAAAATTCTATTTTTGACCAATGATTTTTTAAAACGGTTATTCTTTACATTTAATTCCTAACTTACTTCAGTAGCTCAACGCAGTATGAATGAAGTGATTTAAGTTCTGGAATTTACTTTTTAGAAATCACATCCAATTCGGAAAAAATAACTAAAAAATTCGTCAAAAATAAAGTTCATAATTTTAAAGTTAATTGAGATTAACTGGATTGGAAGCTATTCTAATCCAGTTTTTTTATTTACTATTGAAATACGATAATTACTATCTTTACACAATACATTAATTAATTAAATATGGATTTTTCAGCAAAAATGCTTCGAGATAATGCACTCGAAAATAAAGTAATTGTAGTCACTGGTGGCGGAAGTGGATTGGGTAAAGCAATGACCAAATATTTTCTCGAATTGGGTGCCAAAGTAGCCATCACTTCGCGTGATATTGAGAAACTTAAAACCACAGCAGCAGAGCTCGAAACCCAAACTGGCAGTTCGTGTTTTCCTGTGCAATGCGATGTGCGTCATTACGATCAAGTCGAAAATATGCTTGCCGAAGTACTAAAAAAATTTGGAAAAGTAGATGTACTTTTAAACAATGCCGCAGGAAATTTTATTTCTCCAACCGAACGACTTTCTGCCAACGCTTTTGATACTGTAATTGATATCGTTTTAAAAGGTTCCAAAAACTGCACGCTTGCTTTTGGAAAACATTGGATTAATACCAAACAAACTACATCTACGATATTAAATATTGTAACAACCTATGCGTTTACTGGCTCTGCTTATGTAGTTCCGAGTGCAACAGCAAAAGCCGGAGTATTGGCAATGACGCGAAGTTTAGCAGTAGAATGGGCAAAATACGGAATCCGTTCGAACGCGATTGCACCGGGCCCTTTTCCAACAAAAGGAGCTTGGGACCGATTGTTACCTGGCGACTTGGCGGATAAGTTCGACATGTCTAAAAAAGTGCCTTTAAAACGCGTTGGTGATCATCAGGAATTGGCGAATTTAGCAGCGTATCTGGTATCCGATTTTTCGGCGTACATCAATGGTGAAGTTGTGGTGATTGATGGTGGCGAATGGTTGCAAGGCGCGGGACAGTTTAATATTTTAGAGGAAATTCCGTCTGAAATGTGGGACATGTTGGAAGCCATGATTAAGAATAAAGGAAATAAATAGTGTTCTGTGAGCAGAAAATGGTAACCCTTATTTGTTATACTGCGTCTTTCCCACGCATGTGGGAATCCATTTTTGGTTTGGATTTACTTCGCCAGTTCGGGTAAACCCTCGTGTCCGCATGCGTGGGAAAGACGTAATTGTTAAATTGAAGTACATTTCTACTAGCCCGGATGGCAGTGGAAAGCTTTATGTTGTAAACGGTATTTTTTGTTGGCTTGCCCGAGCGACCAACGGAAGCTATTGGCAAGACTTTCAAAAAAACCGTTTACAGCAGAAACTTGTAACGTACAGCCGGATAAGCTTCTAAAAACTTTACAAGAATGTTAACAAAATACATTTTCAAAACCCATAAATAATTGTATTTTTACCACACAAAATTTGAAACGAATAAATGGGTAAAATCATTGCAATTGCCAACCAAAAAGGTGGTGTAGGAAAAACGACAACTTCGGTTAATTTGGCTGCTTCACTGGGAGTTTTAGAAAAAAAAGTGTTACTGATTGATGCCGATCCGCAAGCGAATGCGAGTTCGGGATTGGGGATTGATGTTGATAGTGTTCTCATAGGCACCTATCAGATAATCGAACAAAGTAATGTTCCGGGTGAGGCAATCCTAAAAACGACTTCACCGAATGTAGATATTATTCCAGCACATATTGATTTGGTTGCCATTGAAATCGAATTGGTGGACAAGGAAAACCGCGAGTACATGCTCAAAGAAGCATTGGAAAAAATAAAAGACGATTACGATTATATATTGATTGATTGTGCGCCATCGCTGGGATTGTTGACATTAAACGCATTAACCGCAGCCGATAGTGTTTTGATTCCGATTCAATGTGAATATTTTGCTTTAGAAGGTTTGGGAAAACTATTGAACACGATAAAAAGTGTGCAAAAAATCCACAATGCTAACTTAGATATTGAAGGCTTGCTTTTAACTATGTTTGACAGTCGTTTGCGTTTGTCAAATCAAGTGGTGGAAGAAGTTCAAAAACATTTTAGCGATATGGTTTTCAAAACTATTATTCAGCGAAATGTAAAATTAGGCGAAGCACCAAGTTTTGGTGAAAGTATTATTGGTTTTGATGCGACGAGCAAAGGTGCCGCGAATTACCTGAGTTTAGCCGAAGAAATTATCAAAAAAAATAGTAATTAATTTATGACAAAGGCAGTAAAAAAACAGGCATTAGGAAGAGGATTGTCTGCATTATTGAAAGATCCAGATAACGATATCAAATCGGTTGATGACAAAAATGCCGATAAAGTTGTTGGGAATATTATTGAACTTGATATTGAATCGATCGACTTTAATCCGTTTCAACCAAGAACCAATTTTAATGAAGAGGCACTTCAGGAATTAGCGACTTCGATAAAAGAATTGGGCGTTATACAACCTATTACTGTTCGCAAACTCGATTTTAATAAATACCAATTAATCTCGGGAGAACGTCGTCTTCGTGCTTCCAAATTAATTGGATTGCAAACCATTCCATCGTACATCCGAATCGCTAATGATAATGAATCATTAGTAATGGCTTTGGTAGAAAATATACAACGCCACGATTTAGATCCAATAGAAATTGCGTTGTCGTACCAACGTCTGATTGATGAAATCCAACTAACACAAGAGCAAATGAGCGAACGCGTGGGTAAAAAACGTTCGACGATTACCAATTATTTACGTCTTTTAAAATTAGATCCGATTATCCAAACGGGAATTCGCGATGGATTTATCAGTATGGGACATGGTCGCGCCATTATCAATATTGAAAACCACGACGTGCAATCGGATATCTATCAGAAAATTGTAAGTCAAAATCTTTCCGTAAGAGAAACGGAAGTTTTGGTTAAAAACTATCAAAACAGTTTAAAACCAGCAGCTATCAAAACTGCAAAATCGAGTTCTTTCGCAGTTGAGATTACGCAAAAGAAAGCCATTACTGATTTCTTTGGAGCTAAGGTAGAGGTGAAATTATCCGTAAATGGAAAAGGAAAAATTACCATTCCGTTTCATTCGGAAGAAGATTTCAACCGAATCGTAAAGCTAATCAACAAATAGTGCGTGGCATTCTTTACATAGCTGTTTTAGTTTTCCTTTTCGGAATATCGAATTCGTATGCGCAAAATGATTTAAAAGGAACCGAAAATCTGATTATTTATGATTCCATAAAAAAACCAATAAATCCACTTGCGCCAGCAAAAGCAGCATTTTATTCTGCAATTTTACCAGGACTCGGACAAGCATACAACAAAAAATATTGGAAAATTCCAGTTGTTTATGCCGTAATCGGAACTGGTGTTTATGCCTACATTTGGAACAATAAAAAATACCATACCTATCGCGATGCATACAAACAACGCTTGGCTGGTAAGGAAGATGAATTTCCATTTCTGGATGACGCACGATTAATTCAAGGACAAAAAGTATATCAAAAAAATAGGGATTTATCGGCCATTATTACCGTGGCATTGTATATTTTGAATATCGTTGAAGCCAATGTTGACGCACATTTAACGCAATTTAACGTTAATGATAATCTTACATTTCGTCCCGATATTCAACAAAACGAACTCGATAATAAGCAAAATTTAGGATTAGCGCTTACGTATAAATTTTAGTTTTTTTAACATAAATCATTGTAACACAAAATCCTACAAACCAACTAATACAACAATGAAAATAGCACTTCTCGGTTACGGAAAAATGGGACAAGTAATTGAACAAATTGCTTTAGAAAGAGGTCATGAAATCGTATTGCGAAAAGCTATTAATGATGCTTTTGAAGGATTAGAAAACGCCGATGTTGCTATCGAATTCAGTGCTCCAGATGCAGCCGTTGCTAATATTTCTGAAAGTTTAAACAAAGGAATTCCTGTCGTTTCAGGAACTACAGGCTGGTTGGAAGAATACAATAAAATGACGCGTTTGTGTGAAGAAAAAAATACCGCTTTTATTTACGGTTCCAATTTTAGTTTAGGTGTGAATTTGTTTTTTGAATTGAATGATTATTTGGCAAAAATGATGTCGAAATTCACAGAATACAAAGTGGAAATGGAAGAAATTCACCATACACAAAAATTAGATGCGCCAAGTGGTACCGCCATTTCGTTAGCCAATAGCATTATTAATCACACCGATTACAACAATTGGACATTGGAAAATCCGCAAGCAAATGAACTAAAAATTGACGCCAAACGCATTGAAAATGTACCAGGAACGCATACGGTTTTTTATGCATCCTCAGTAGATACAATTGAAATAAAACACACTGCGCACAGCCGTGACGGATTTGCATTAGGAGCCGTAATAGCAGCTGAATGGCTTGTTGGAAAAAAAGGTGTTTTTACGATGCGAGACGTTTTGAATTTAGAAAAAAGAACATAGAATACAAATACGTCTTTTCCGCGCAGGCGGAAATCTATTTTTATGGATTCCCACATACGTGAGAAAGACGCAGAAGGACAAAGAAAAAATAACAAACAAAAATATAA
>JAYVFV010000278.1:0-6821 GCA_043772885.1 Flavobacteriales bacterium | reverse complement strand
AAACACCAGCAAGCACATTATTAATTGCTTTATCAAGATATAGCCTTGGTTTAGGTGTTAATGGCACATTTGTTATTTCGGCTTATGACGCATCACTTGCAAATAATACTTTTTCAAATGAAAATTTCAGTGCATATCCAAATCCTGTTAAAGACATTTTAAACCTGTCCTATACTCAAGAAATTTCAAATATTGAAATTTACAATATGTTTGGACAACAAGTGATGGCTAAAACAATTAATGCAACACAGTCACAAGTTGATATGTCGCAATTAGCTTCAGGAACTTATATGGTAAAAGTTTTTGCAGATAATCAAGAACAAACTATTAAAGTAATTAAAGAATAAATTTTAATTTATTAGAATAAAAAGCCATTTGCTTAATTGCAAATGGCTTTTTTATGGATTAATTTATTTTTAGTTCATGGAATCTCGAATAAAATGTCGAATGCATGATAATCTCTATGTTGACAGTATATTTTAAATAATGATAAATTTGACACTTAAAAAATATAGTACTACTTTTACAATGAATAATTTAAAAAACACACAAAATGAAAAAAGAAACTACCCTTTTATTTTTAAAATGGATGCTGTTATTGGCTTTTTTACAAGTTAATGCACAACAAATCTACACAAATGGTCCATTGTCAACTGGAGCAACATCGAACAGTGCAGCTCCAGCTCCAACAGGTTACACGTGGAGTGAGTGTCAGAATGAAATAGGAAATACAACGGAATCAAACACTAATGCAGGTTTTGGTGCTGTTTTTAATAATGCAGGAACTAATAATTTGCGATTAGCAGATGATTTTACAGTTCCATCTGGTCAACAATGGAACATATCAAGTATAGATGTTTTTGCTTATCAAACAGCAACCACAGCAGTAGGTTTGCCACATGACATATTAAGAATACAGATTTATAGTAGCGATCCTTCTGTCGCAGGAGCTGTCTCTGTTGCTGGAAATATGACAACCAATATACTTGATGTTGCTAATAGTAATGATGCATTAATGTACAGAATTTTTAATTCAGCTGTGCCTACAGCACTTGCAACAGGAACAACCAGAAAAATATGGAAACTAAAAGGAAATATTACTGCTACTTTACCAGCAGGAACGTATTGGATTGTATATCAAATTCATCCTACAAATGACGGTGGATCTTTTCTTCCACCTGTAACTATACCAGGAGTGAGAGGTTTAGCAACTTGGAATGCAAAACAAAACACAATTGCATCTACAACGGTTGGTGCTGTATTAGGTTGGGCTAATGTTTTTGATACAGGAAATCCAGCTACCGCTGCTGATTTCCCTCAAGATATGCCTTTCAATATTAATGGTACTGTAACTTTAGGAGTTAATGAAAATGCATTAGAAGCTAGCATTTCATTATCACCAAACCCAGTTAAAAATATAATTTCTATTTCTGTGCCAACAAATACAGTTGTAAATTCATATGAAATATTTGATGTTAGCGGAAAAGTTATTAAAGTTATGAATTCTAGTAGTTCTAGTATTTCTGAAATTAATGTATCTGAACTTTCTGTTGGAAACTACATTTTGAAATTAAATTCAGATAAAGGTAGTGCTTCTAAAAAGTTTATTAAAGAATAATTTACGTTAATCCAATTTAAAAATGCCATTAACTTAATTGTGAATGGCATTTTTTATTTAATACTATTTATTGTTTTACAAAACTAATTTTTTCAAATCAGCAATAGTTTGTGTTGGGTTCGTGGCTTTAAAAACAAAGTTCCCTGCTACTAAAACATCTGCGCCAGCATTTACTAATTGCACTGCATTTTTATCGGTTACACCACCATCAATTTCAATTAGTGTAGTTGCATTATTGCGAGTTATTATTTCTTTTAATTTTTCGATTTTAGAATAGGTGTTTTCGATGAAGGATTGTCCGCCAAAACCAGGATTGACACTCATCATACACACCAAATCAATATCTTTAATCACGTCTTCTAATAAATTTACATTCGTATGCGGATTTAAGGCAACACCAGCTTTCATTCCTTCTGCTTTTATTGCTTGTAACGTTCTATGAAGATGCGTACAAGCTTCGTAATGAACAGTTAAAATATTGGATCCTAAATCAGCAAAAGTTTTAATGTATCGATCCGGATCGACAATCATTAAATGCACGTCTATTGTTTTTTTAGCATGTTTTGTAATCGCTTCTAAAACTGGCATTCCGAAAGAAATATTCGGAACAAAAACACCGTCCATAATATCAATATGAAACCAATCGGCATTAGAGTTATTAATCATTTCGATGTCGCGTTGCAGATTGGCGAAGTCGGCGGCTAGTATTGAAGGTGCAATTATTGTATTTTTCATTCTAGTTTGTGTTGTTTGGGCAAAGGTAAAATTTTAACAGCAAAGTGCGCAAGGTTTTATGCAAAGTTCGCAAAGAAAGTTGGTTTTGAATTAACAGTTGGTTGCGTGAAGGATAGAGCAATTGTTTGAGCTCTTTTTAAATTGTGTAACGTAGTGGAATAATTTAAAAAAGCGAGTGCGAAAGCCTGACCCGAAGTTTTTACGGAGGGACACGCCAAAATAAATCAGGAGATTGCTTCGTTCCTTGCAATGACAAAAATAAAACTCCGGTAATCAGCCGGAGTTTCAATCATCAATCAAAAAACGAACAGTTTTGAAACTGTTGTTGCGGTTTTAGGATTACCCTAAATACGTTTTCAAGATTTTACTTCTTGAGGTATGTTTTAATCTGCGGATTGCTTTTTCTTTAATTTGACGTACTCTTTCACGAGTTAAGTCGAATGTCTCGCCGATTTCTTCCAATGTCATCGGATGTTGATCACCAAGTCCAAAATACAAACGAACGACATCGGCTTCTCTTGGAGTTAAGGTTTCTAACGAACGTTCAATTTCAGTACGTAACGATTCGTGGATTAATTCTCTATCGGGATTTGGAGATTCGCCCGAACGCAAAACGTCGTAAAGGTTTGAATCTTCTCCTTCTACAAGCGGTGCATCCATTGACAAGTGACGGCCCGAGTTTTTCATCGACTCTTTAACGTCATTCACGGTCATGTCTAGCTCTTTTGCAATTTCTTCAGCAGAAGGTGGACGTTCATTAGATTGCTCTAACAAAGCGTACATTTTGTTGATTTTATTGATAGAACCAATTTTGTTTAATGGCAAACGAACGATACGAGATTGTTCTGCTAATGCTTGAAGAATCGATTGACGAATCCACCAAACAGCATAAGAAATGAATTTAAAACCACGCGTTTCATCAAAACGTTGAGCGGCTTTAATCAAACCTAAATTTCCTTCATTAATTAAATCGGGAAGTGTGAGACCTTGATTTTGGTATTGTTTTGCAACAGAAACCACAAAACGTAAATTAGCTTTAGTCAGTTTTTCTAAAGCTTTTTGATCTCCGGCTTTAATCTTTTGAGCTAATTCTACTTCTTCGTCAGCAGTAATCAAATCAACTTTTCCAATTTCTTGTAGGTATTTGTCTAAGGAAGCAGTTTCACGATTGGTTACCTGCTTGGTGATTTTGAGCTGTCTCATTTATTTTTCTCCTTTGCTTTAAAGTGTTCAGTTGGTTGTACGTTATATGTTTCTAAAAAGTTACAAAAAAGTAAATAAAATTTTAAACCCCAACTCAATTACTCAAGTTGGGGTTGCAAACTAACAAAATAACTAACCTATAATTTGTAACTAAAGCCTGTTCTTACTGAAATGAAATAACTTGAATAGTTGGATGAATCGGTATTTCCCATAATTTGATATTGAAACGATGGATAAAGATCCAATTGCAATGATGGCGTAATTTTATAAAATAAATACACTTTAGCATTTGCCGTGAAACTACTCGGTGCAGTAGTTTCTAATTTTCCAATTTTCATTTTTTGCACATTTTCTGATTCTGCAAAAACGGTGTTCTCATCTGCGAAAAGTAAACTAATTCCGAATGAAGTGGCGAAACCAAGTTTCTTGTCTCTAAGAACATAATAGGCTTCTAATGGCACCTCGATGTAAGAACTTTCGTAGGTGAATTTTACTTTTGTTTCATTGACGAATATTCCGTTTAGTTCGTTTACAGGAATGTCGGTAGCAACGTTTTGGTTATTTATAAAAGAATTCCCGGTTTTTTCAACAGTTGAAAAATAACGACTGTTTATTTTTCCAACCCCGAGTTGAATGCCTAATTTATTGCTAAACATCCATCGAGCCAATACGCCATATGTACTTCTCATTCCTCCATTTTTTTCAAGAATTTGATTGTTTGAAATAGAGTTAAAATCGCCGAAATAACCGTTGTAATTCAATCCGTAATAAGGAGCAATTATTATTTCATACTCTTTAGATTTTTCTTGCACATCTGCTATGGTGTCTTTCACAGCTAATGAATCCTTTTCTTTTTTATTTATTTTTTTATTGGTTGCTGATGCAATAAGAGAATCAATAGTTGTACGTATTTCTATAGCTTCGGTAGTACTATTTTTAATTGTATTTGTCGGTGATTCTGATGTAAGTAACGTTTCTTTGGAAGTTGTTTTTTTTACATCAGCAATAAATTTATCTGAATTTTGTTGACCTTTTTTAAACGAATTCTTCCATAAAGCGGCATTGCTGTTTTTCTTTTTTCTTTTTTCTTTGAAAGAAGTAGAAGCTAGCGCCGAATTTTGGGTTGGTTTGTTTTTGTTTCCAATTCGAGGATTGTTTTTTGAAGCAACTTTGTCCTTTTTGGCACTTGAACCCGTATTTTTAATTGAATTTTTAGAATTTGAGCTCTCATTATTCTCCTCTTCAACAACTATAGTGTTATTATTTTTAGTTGTTTTTTCATTTAAAACGGAACTTTCTTTTACGACTTTATCCATAAATGAGTTTTCATCTGAAAATGTATATGAAAGTCCAATTACTAAACCACAAATAATAAGTGTAGCAAAGAAGAACCAAATAAAGAATCTTCTTTTTTTCTTTTCTTCTTCTAAATCCAATTCAATTTGCTCCCAAACTTTTGTAGAAGGAGTGTAATCTAATTGTTCTAGGTTTTCTCTAAACAATTTACCTATGTCTTTTTTAGATTCCATTTTTATATTTTATAGTTTTGGATGCTACTATTTTGTTTTTTAAAATCATTTTAGCTTTATGAAGATTTGATTTGGATGTTCCTTCCGAAATAGAAAGCATGGTGGCTATTTCTTTATGAGAATAATCATCTAATTCATATAAATTAAATACAAGACGATACTGATTGGGTAATTCTTGTATCAATTGCAACAGAAAATGCAATGACAATCCGTCAGAATCAATCTCCACTTCTTCATCAAAAACGGGATATATAATGGCATCTAAAGGTTGATTAAGTATAGAAGACTTGAATTTTGAAATTGCTTTGTTTATGGTTATTCGTTTCATCCAACCTTCAAAAGAACCGTTGTCTTTGTATTTTTTTATGTTGGCATAAATTTCAATAAAAGTGTCATGCAAATTGTCTTCGGCTTCTTCACTATTGGCGGAATATTTCAAACTCAAATTAAACAAAGTTTTTTCATAGATTGTGTAAAGCGCTTTTTGGTACACTATATTATTTTTGATACAACCTTGTATGATTTCCTCTAAATTCAAATGAAATTTTTTTAAAAAAAGCGTATTAATCGTGTTTTTACTAATGCTAAATTTTTGTCCAAGTTAACAATTTGTCCCGAACTAAAGGCGATGCATTTTGCTTTGGATGTGGTCATTTCGGAAGAGCTCCAATAATTGGTTACTGTAAAATTCCCAAAACCTTGATTGTGTAAGTTGTGCAATAATTGCAATTCGTTAATTGATGGAATGCACCAATCGTTTTTTAATCCGATGGTTTGATTTAAACTGGTATTAGCAGAAACACTCCCATTATTAAGACTGCTACAAACACTCGGATTTAAAAAATAATTTGTCAAGTTGTTGTGATAGTTTGCAATGGCCACCGAATTTTGATATCCAGTTCCTATTTGATCAAATTGAGCATTTGTAATTGTTGCGTTTATACAACCCCATTCTTCAATTATTGAATCGGTTGGGGCGACTTCAATATAACGCCATCCATTGGTGAATGTTCCCTTGTCGTAAGCTATAATTCCACCACCTGGACCCGCTTGACCAATAGCGTACGATGTTGAATCAAGACAATTTTTTACAAGTCTTTTAGTTATAGTTGGCGTTTGCAGGTCAAATAATTCTCCAGTAAATGTGGTTACTTTAAAATTGTAATTCCAGTTTTGAACGGTTGTTGAAGTTCCAGAAAGATTGATATTTAAATGTAATTCATTATTCAAATATAAGAAAACCCATGTCCCATTATAAGTGGTATTAAGATGATAAAGTGTAATTGTTCCCGTTACATCGGCAGTAAAAACAGCACCAGCAAATTCATTATTTCCATTGACAATATAAGGAACTTCCCAAACACAAGACCCGGGAGGATCGCCAAATAATCCGCTGCAATAACTAATAATATCTTCCCGATCGCAGGAATCTAATGCTACTTTTAATTCGGCGTTATTGTTAACACTGAATAATGTTCCGTCAGGTAAGGTCGTTTGCAAAGGAAAACTAATGCTTATTGATTGGTCAGCTGGAAGTTGCGCAAGAAAAGCACTAAAATGAATGTCTCCCACTAAAATTGCTTCCCCAAGAGGCAATAAGTTGACATCGTAAATGAACACTTTAAAAGGATAGATGAAGTCAATACAAACAGTGTTTTCAACTGGATTATCTCCTTGCGTTGTTACTGTTTCCAGTAAAGTAAACAATTCACTTCCTCTTTTTATGGTTTCTGGTT
>JAYVFV010000277.1:0-2453 GCA_043772885.1 Flavobacteriales bacterium | reverse complement strand
CTTTCGTCTAATAAAGATGCATTGGCGATTTCCATGCCTGTCAATTCGATAACTGTAGTCTGGAAATTCAAAATAGCTTCCAATCTTCCTTGTGCAATCTCGGCTTGATAAGGTGTGTACGCGGTATACCAACCTGGGTTTTCAAAAATATTTCTCTGAATTACCGCAGGAACAATAGTTGGATGATAACCCAAACCTATGTAAGATTTGAAAACTTTATTTTTTTTTCCCAGTTCTTGAATGTGGTTTAGATACTCATATTCGGTCATTGCAGGGTCTAATACAAGGTCGTTTTTTAAACGAATATTATCGGGGATTGTTTCGTAAATTAGTTGGTCGAAAGATTCTACTCCGATGGTTTTGAACATGTGGTTTAAGTCGCTCTCACGAGGACCAATGTGGCGAAGTGCAAATGCGTCTGTTCTCATTAAATTGTAAATTCTAGATGTGTTAATTTGTAACGTTTTTACAACTGAAACAAGTTCAGTTTAAAGCATACAAAAGTAATTATTAATGTTTTAATTTTATACTAAACAAAGCCCAATATTTTGACAAATTTTCAACTAAAATGACTTGTTATTAACAGTTTGATTATTTTTGGAACATGTATTATTTAAAGAGACTTTTGGATTTTTACATTCTATCCTCAATTCACGTTGGTTTGGCGGTTTTCAGCTTGGTTTATAGTACAGCTTTTGAAAATGATTTTTGTAAACATATTACCTATCCTTGCTGTGTTTTTTTTGGAACTATTTTGGGTTATAATTATCTGAAATACTTTGAAATTTTTCGGAAAGGAAAATTTCATTCGTTAAAATATTATGGCATTTTGATAATAAGCATTTTGGTTTTTTTTGGATTTTATTTCTTTTTTATCCGAATGATAAATGCAATCAAGATTCAGTTGATTATCGGTGGATTCATGGTTTTAGTTTATCCGTTGTTTAGAAAACAAGGAATTATTAAAATGTTTTGGGTAAGCTTGGTAATTGCTTATCTCACGGCTTTTGTGTATTGCAATGCATCACCACTTATTCGTGGAATTATGGCGCTAGAATTTGTGAAAAGATTTGTTTTCATTAGCGCGCTGATGATTCCGTTTGAAATTTATGATAGCCAGCACGATGATAAAACCTTGAATACATTGCCACAGAAATTTGGCATAAAAACGGCTAAAAAAACAGGTTATGTACTCCTTTTTCTGTTTATCGTTTTGGATGTTTTGAACTTCCATTTCAATAAAACTATCAGAATTCAATATTTGTTTGTGGATATAATTATAGTCCTTGTTACTGGTCTTGCTATTTATTTTTCTTCTGTAAAAAACAACCAATACTACACTTCTTTTTGGGTGGAAAGTATTCCGATTTTATGGTTGGTTTTGATAATGTCAATTCAATAAAATATCTAAATCAGTCCCGCTCGTTTCAGCAAAGCTTCTGGTTTTGGTTCTTGTCCACGGAAACGTTTGTATAATTCCATTGGCAATTCGGTTCCGCCTTTTGACAATATATTTTCTTTAAATTTTGTGGCGACTTCTTTGTTGAAAATTCCTTTTTCCTGAAAATACGCAAACGCATCGGCATCTAAAACTTCAGCCCATTTATAGCTGTAATATCCCGAAGAATAACCACCTTGAAAAATATGAGAAAACGATACGCTCATGCAATTTTTTTCAACATCAGGGTATAAGGAAGTTCCATCAAAAGCTTCTTTTTCAAAAGCTTTTACATCAGTAATATTGCTCGGATTATTACTGTGAAACGCCATGTCGAGCAGCCCAAAACTAATTTGACGTAAGGTTGCCATACCTTCTAAAAAACTTGCGCTTTTTTTAATTTTATCAACATATTCTTGCGGTATAACCTCATTTGTTTCATAATGTTTGGCAAAAATGGCTAACGCCTGCGGTTCGTAACACCAGTTTTCCATTATTTGACTTGGCAGTTCAACAAAATCCCAATATACCGAAGTTCCTGACAAACTTGGATACGTTGTATTGGCTAACATTCCGTGTAAAGCATGTCCAAATTCATGAAACAAAGTCGTTACTTCGTTAAAAGTTAATAACGAAGGCTTATTTTCTAAAGGTGGTGTAAAGTTACAAACAATAGAAACATGTGGTCTTTCGTTTACATCATCCTTTATATATTGTGGTTTGAACGACGTCATCCATGCGCCGTTGCGTTTTCCTTTTCTTGGAAAAAAATCAGCATAAAAAATGGCAACCAGCTCTTTTTGAACATCCAGCACTTCGAAAGTCTGCACATCTTGATGATATTTATCGATGTCAAAAACTTCTTTAAATGTAATTCCAAATAAGTTGCAAGCAACTGTAAAGGCACCATTCAGAACGTTTTCTAACTTGAAATACGGTTTTAATTGCTCGTCATCAAAATCGAATAATTTTTGTTTCAATTTTTCAGAATAATACGCTCCATCCCATTTTTCTA
>JAYVFV010000276.1:0-2455 GCA_043772885.1 Flavobacteriales bacterium | reverse complement strand
AAGAAGCCCAATTCAAAGTAATTGAATTCAACAAAGAATTCAAAAGAGTGGTTGCTTCTCATACAGCTATCTTTAGAGAAGAAGAAGAGAAAAATGTTAAAGCGGTTGCTGAATCAGTAGCTTCAAACAACAATGCTCCTGCTGCGACTCTTGGAGATAACAATGATATTTTAGCTGACTTAAAAGCAAAAATGGAAAAGAAAGAGAAAAAATAATTTCTTCTTTTAGATATAGAAAGCCTTGCAGTAATGTGAGGCTTTTTTTTAAATATTTTTTGTCATATATACCTTATATGGTTGATTTCAAAAGTTTTAAAACCATAACCAATTTCTTCCCGTTAGCGCAGATTTACAATCCATACCACAATCATAGAAATAAAAATCAACGCAACCCTTTCACTCATTTCGCATCTACACAACAGTTAGTTTAAATACCTATTCGTTTTGTTTGAAAACCCTCATTTCACATTACCAGTGAATGGAGGGTTTTTTCATAAAAAAAAACTTTTTAAAACCATAACCAATTTCTTCTCGTAAATCCTTTCATAAACTTTTAAAAAAGAAACATCATGAAAACAAGAAGAATTTTAAACTCAGTTGCATTAGTAGTAACTTTAGTAATCGGAACAAGTGCTTTTGCACAAAAAGGAAAAACGGTAATGGTTGGCGGTGCTCCAATGTATCCGTCAAAAAACATTGTTGAGAACGCCGTAAATTCTAAAGATCACACCACGTTAGTTGCCGCTGTAAAAGCAGCCGGATTAGTAGCAACATTACAAAGTAAAGGACCATTCACCGTTTTTGCCCCAACAAATTCAGCGTTTGACAAATTGCCAAAAGACACAGTGGAAACATTGCTAAAACCAGAAAATTTAAAAACATTACAAACTATCTTAACCTATCATGTTGTAGCTGGTAAAATGAATGCTTCCGATATTGCAAAAGCTATCAAAGCAGGAAACGGAAAAGCGACTTTAAAAACAGTTTCAGGTGGGACTTTAACAGCCTGGATGAAAGGCAAGAATTTGTATATTACAGATGAAAATGGTTCAAGTGCTAAAGTGACTATTGCAGATGTCAATCAATCGAATGGAGTGATTCACGTTATAGACACAGTGGTAACTCCAAAATCATAAATACTGATTTGGGTTTTGTTTGGTTAGGGAAGAAACCCATCTCGATTGCGCGGGATGGGTTTCTGATTTTTATTAAAACGGTTCTCGACTACTATTGCGTCTTTCCCGCCTGCGCGGGAAAGACGAAGTATAACGAAAGGCAGACATCGAACTATCCAATAATCGAAAAATCCAACAATCGAACCATCGAATAATCGTTACCGCAGTTGCGCTCCTAATTCTTTCTCAAAATTTGATTGCAATTTGCTCATAATTTTCTCAATTTGACTATCGGTTAATGTTTTCGTTTCATCTTGAATAATAAAACTTACAGCATACGATTTTTTACCTTCAGGCAAATTTTTTCCTTCATACACATCAAACAAATTGACACTTTTTAAAAGTGATTTTTCGGTTTGGATGGATACATTATAAATCGACTCAAATGAAACAGTAGTATCAACTAACAAAGCCAAATCCCTTCGTACTTCAGGATATTTCGGAATATCATGAAACTTAATTTTTGTCGTTGTTAATTTTAAAACTAAATCCCAATTAAAATCGGCAAACAAAACTTCTTGCTTAATATCAAAGTGTTTTAAGATTGTTTTTTTAATCGTTCCTAATTCAACTAAAATATCATTGCCAACCATAATCGAAACACCTTCGGCAAAAACGTCGGATGCAACGGGTTTGTATTGGGTTTTTGTAATTCCCAATCGCGTTAATATCGCAGTGATATAGCCTTTAAATAAAAAGAAATCGGTTGGTTTTTGTTCGTTTGTCCATGATTCTTCATTTCGATTTCCCGAAGTAAAAAGTGTTAGGTGTTTTTTTTCTGTCGGACCCGAAAGTGATTTGTGATACGTTTTTCCGATTTCAAATAATTTCAAATCGCCATTTCGTCTGTTTATGTTATAGGAAATCGCTTCCAATCCAGAGAACAATAGCGATTGACGCATCACCGACAAATCATTACTCAACGGATTCAGCATCGTGATGTTGTTGTCTTCTTTCAATAAATTGGAAAGTTGAATGTATTCTGGAGTCGTTAACGAATTCGCCATCATTTCATGAAAGCCTAATGAATTCAATTGATTAGCAACTATATTTTGTATTTTATAATCTTCTGTTCGTGGCGAATTGGCAACCGTTGCGTTTAATTTCTTTGAAAATTTGATGTTGTTGTAACCGTAAACGCGTAGAATTTCTTCGATAACATCAACTTCACGTTGTACATCGACTCTAAAAGCAGGAATCGTCAATCCCAATCCTGCATCAGAAATACTATTGATTTTTATATCTAACGAAGCAAGGATTTTCTTAATTGTTTCTTTCGGC
>JAYVFV010000275.1:0-6859 GCA_043772885.1 Flavobacteriales bacterium | reverse complement strand
AAAAATGTAGATGCTGTGAAACTAGCTGCTTTGTACCAATGGTATTGGAATATTAATAAAGGACTTTACTGGTATGTTGGTGTTGGAGGAGGATTGGGAAGCTGGCGTAATAATGGCAACAATAATTTCGATCCTAACTACGACGATAGCGGTGCTTTTGCTTTTGCTGCCGGTGATATTGGTATTGAATACAATTTTAAAATTCCAATTCAAATAGCAGTAGATTTCAGACCTGAAGTATATTTCAATAATTGGAGAGACGAAAATTTTGGTCCCGATGTAGCGCTTAGTGTGCGTTATAAATTTTAACAAAAAAAGCCCCAATCGGGGCTTTTTTTATTTTATTTCAATTGGTTTTTTCGAATTTATCTTTACAACTGTGTAGGGATTTGTTATGGCATCGGTTACATTTTCTCCCGATTTTGGAGCGTTTTCTTTTACGGTTACTATAATTTTATCAGACAGTTCTTCTACATTTACTACTTCTATTGAATAGCCACCTGTAGTTTTTTCGCCCATATTAAGCAGAATGAAATTGGATGTTGTAATGTCATTTGGTTGGACGAATTTCTTTAATTCATCATCTCCGAGCAACATTTTAAACTCTTTGGCTTCGGTGAAAATTTCATAAAACTGAAAGTTACCACCACCATATTCACTCGAGACTAAAACTTGATATAATGCACTGGTATCTTTTGTTTTTGTTGAAGAACAAGACGCTAATACTAAAATCAATAAAAAACAAATTACTTTTCTCATACTACTTGATTGATTGCATTTTTATACAATTCCTCGTATAATGGCAAAATATTTTTAATATCAAATTGTTTTGCCACAGCCAAAGCGTTTTCTTTAAACGTAGCAAGTGTTTCATTATTGCTTAAGATTTTTAATGCGTTTTGTGCCATTTCATCTACATTGCCAACATCGCTTAAATAACCTGAATCTCCGTCAAAATTTACTTCGGGTAGACCTCCTGAATTACTAGATATCACCGGAACATTCCATGCCATAGCTTCAAGTGCTGCGAGTCCGAAACTTTCGGTTTCTGAAGGCAATAAAAACAAATCCGAAAAGGATAGTATTTGATCTATTTCATTACTGTTACCGAAGAAAATGACTTTATCTTGAATCCCCATTTCGCGACACATTTTTTCAGCATTTTCTTTTTCGGGACCATCTCCAACCATCATTAATTTGGCTGGAATTTGATTTTGAATTTTATAGAAAATTTTAATTACATCCGGAATTCGTTTTACTTTTCTAAAATTACTAATGTGAGTTACAATTCGTTCTTCTTTAGTTGCCATTACCGAACGCTGGCAAGAGATTAACGATTCATTTCTGTTTTTATCCAATTCTATAAAGTTCGGAATAACATGAATTTCTTTTTTAATATCTAGTAAATTATATGTATCGTCTTTTAAACTCTGGGAAACCGAAGTCACCACATCCGATTTGTTAATACTAAAACTAACCGCAGTTTTATAAAAAGGATGATTTCCAACTAACGTAATATCTGTTCCGTGAAGTGTTGTAACCATTGGTAAATATATGCCTTCATCTTTTAGCATTTGTTTTGCCATATATCCCGCGTAAGCATGCGGAATGGCATAATGTACATGCAACAAATCAATTTTATACAATTTTACCATATCAACTAATTTGCTTGATAAAGCCAATTCATAAGGTTGGTAATGGAACAAAGGATATTCGGGAACGTTGACTTCGTGGTAATGTACATTCGGATTTAATAATGCCAAACGTACAGGTTGTCTGTAAGTAATAAAGTGTATTTCGTGTCCCCGATGTGCTAATTCAAGACCTAATTCGGTAGCAACAACGCCACTTCCTCCAAAAGTAGGATAACATACAATAGCTATTTTCATAAAAAAAATTAAGAGTTCAAATTTACAGAAAATAGAAATGCTTGAAGTGAAAATTACGTTAAATAAAATTTAAACATTTAACTTGTATATTTAATTTATATTATACCAATTACTATTTAAGGCATGTAAGGTTTAAAATAAGTTCAGCGATTTTTTTATATTTCATATATGTCTTACACATTAATTTTAATAAGTTTTATAATAAATATAACACTTCTTTCGTTGTATAAACACTAAATTGCACCAAATATAAATGCCAATATGGATAAAATAAAAATTCTTTGGGTTGATGACGAAATTGATTTACTCAAGCCACATATTCTTTTTTTAGAGAAAAAAAATTATGAAATAACTACCTGTAACAATGGTCGTGATGCGGTTGATGTTTTTGCTGAAAACAATTTTGACATTGTTTTTTTAGACGAAAATATGCCAGGAATGAGCGGACTTGAAACGCTTCAAGAAATCAAAGAAAAAACATCGGCAACTCCCGTAATAATGATTACTAAGAGTGAAGAAGAGTACATTATGGAAGAAGCCATAGGTTCTAAAATTGCTGATTATTTAATAAAACCCGTCAATCCAAATCAGATTTTATTGAGCTTGAAAAAGAACTTAGATCATTCGCGATTGGTTTCTGAAAAAACAACTTTAGATTATCAGAAAGAATTCCGTAAAATAGCAATGGAATTAGCAATGGTAAATTCTTTTGAAGATTGGATTGAACTGTATAAAAAATTAATTTTTTGGGAATTAGAATTGGAAGACATCAATGACAACGGATTAATCGAAATATTAGAATCTCAAAAAGTCGAAGCCAATTCACAATTCGGAAAATTTATTGAAAAAAATTACGAAGATTGGTTCGAACCTAAAGCGCATAAACCAATTCAATCGCATACGTTGTTTCGCGAATTGGTAGTTCCTGAATTGGTGAAAAAAGACAAGCCTATTCTTTTCGTTGTTATCGATAATTTGCGTTACGATCAATGGAAAGCTATGGAAAGTACGGTTACTAATTACTACAAACTTGAAAAAGAAGTACCTTATTTTGCGATTTTACCAACTGCAACACAATATGCACGTAATGCCATTTTTTCTGGATTAACGCCTTTGGAAATGGAAAAACAGTTTCCACAATACTGGAAAAATGATGTAGATGAAGGTGGAAAAAATCTCTTTGAAGCCGAATTTCTAACCGCACACTTAAAACGATTGGGATTGAATATCAAAGAAGATTATTTCAAAATTACCAATTTGACAAGTGGTAAAAAACTAGCAGAAAACTTTAAGGGATTAAAAGACAATGACTTAGTGACTGTTGTTTATAATTTTGTAGATATGCTTTCGCATGCTAAAACCGAAATGGATGTGGTAAAAGAATTAGCATCCGATGATAAAGCGTATCGCTCGTTAACTTTGAGTTGGTTTAAGAATTCTCCTTTATTAGAAATTATTCAGCAAGCACAAAAACTCGGATTTAAACTCATCATCACCACCGATCACGGTACAATAAATTGCAAAAATCCGTCGAAAGTAATTGGAGATAAAAATACCAGTTTGAATTTAAGATACAAAACAGGTAGAAGTTTATCGTATGAAAATAAAGATGTATATGCCGTAAAAGATCCTAAAAAAATTGGATTACCAATAATAAACATGAGCAGTTCTTACATTTTTGCAAAGAATGATTATTTTCTTGCTTATGTAAACAACTACAATCATTACGTAAGTTATTACAAAAATACGTACCAACATGGTGGTATTTCGTTGGAAGAAGTAATTGTTCCCTTTTTAGTTTTTAATCCAAAATAAAATAGTTGACAGTGTTTATTAATCAAAATGAACACTATCAACTGAGCACTGAACATAATGCAAATCATCTTTTCACTTGAAGAAATAAACCAAGTAGCCGAAAAAATTCTTTCTCAAAATCTGCAAAAAGTAATACTTTTTAACGGCGAAATGGGGGTTGGTAAAACCACTTTAATTAAAAAATTAGCAAAACATTTGGGTGTTAAAAACGCTACAAGTAGTCCGACTTTTTCTTTAGTTAATGAATACCAAATTCCTAATAATCAATACATTTATCATTTTGATATGTATCGATTAAAAAATGAAACAGAAGCTTTAGATTTTGGAATAGATGAATATTTATATTCAGGCAATTGGTGTTTCATTGAATGGGCAGAAAAAATTCCGAATTTAATTCCGCAGCAACATTCAGTAATTGAAATAAAATTACTTCCCGATGGTAAAAGACTTCTAAATTTAATTTAAAAACAAAGTTTTTTTTGTAATTTGTGCCATAATTACATTGAAAACCTATGGCTATTACTCCCTTCACTAAACAGCAACTTTTACCACAAGAAGAAAAGCTAGAAATTGCACGTCATAAAAGTCAACTTTTTATTGGTATTCCAAAAGAAACAAGTTATCAAGAGCGCAGAATTTGCCTTATTCCAGATGCTGTAAACTCATTAGTTTCGCACGGACATCGAGTGTTAATAGAAGCTGGTGCCGGAGAAAGCGCTAGTTATTCCGACAAAGAATACAGTGATGCTGGTGCCGAAATTACCAGTGACACCAAAAAAGTTTTCGGTTGCCCTATGCTTTTAAAAGTGGAACCTCCCACAATGAAAGAAATTGAAATGATGAATTCCAATACCATCATTATTTCTGCAATTCAGATAAAAACAAGAAAAAAAGCATACTTCGAAGCGTTAACCAAAAAGAAAATAACCGCATTAGCTTTTGAATATATAAAAGACGAAGACGGTTCGTATCCAGCAGTAAAATCGCTGAGTGAAATTGCAGGAACAGCCTCTATACTTATTGCTGCCGAGTTAATGATCAACAATGAATTTGGAAAAGGATTGTTATTCGGAAATATAACTGGAGTTCCTCCAACGGATGTTGTCATCATTGGCGCCGGAACTGTTGGCGAATTTGCTGCCAAAACCGCAGTTGGTTTAGGAGCCAATGTAAAAGTTTTTGACAATTCTATTACCAAATTACGCCGATTGCAAAATAATTTAAATCAACGTGTTTTTACATCTACCATACAAGCAAAGTCGCTTTTAAAAGCTTTACGTCGCTGTGATGTCGCCATTGGCGCCATGCGTGGAAAAGACCGTTGTCCTGTTGTAGTTACTGAAACAATGGTGGAACATATGAAAAAAGGTGCTGTTATCGTTGATGTAAGTATTGATACTGGTGGTTGTTTTGAAACTTCCGAAATTACAACGCATGAAAAACCGACTTTTATTAAAAACAATATCATTCATTACTGTGTGCCGAATATTCCATCTCGATATTCTAAAACAGCATCGCTTTCTATTAGCAATATTATTACTCCTTCGTTAATTCAGATTGCAGAAGATGGCGGAATTGAAAGTGCCATCCGTTGTAATAAAGGATTAAAAAATGGCGTTTACATGTATCATGGTATTTTGACTAATAAAGCCATAGGCGATTGGTTTAATCTTCCAGATAGTGATATTAATCTAATTGTTTTTTAAAGTAATAAACTTTAAATTATAACTACTTTCAATTACCTTTGCAAAAAAATTAAAATGAAGTTTTATCAGCGCTTTGCCTATTATCTAGTTGGATTTGTTATAGGTTTATTTTTTGTATCGATGGTTTTATCGGGAAAAGATGTACGATGTAATTATATGCCAAACGCCCGTGTTTTAAATGACTTAAGAAGCAAACCTTTCAATTATAGTATGGAAGCATCTCGGAAATTATCGGAAGATTGGATTGATACTTTGGATATAAAAAACACATTAACTTATGGTGATGTTGATTTTGATAAAAGCAACGTACCTTACCAAAAAGGAAAGTTATATATAATTGAAGGTCAAACTAAGAAAAAAGACACCATTACCTTGCGGATAATTAATTATCCTAATAAAGCAATTTTGGAAGATATTATTAGAAAGAAATAGTTATTTATTTTTTCTGCGCGTTCTTTCTGTTTTTAACAAATTTAATTCTCTATTCGTTTGTCCGGCAACTGAAGTGTTTTCTTCCGCTCGACGGATCAAATACGGCATCACATCACGAACAGGTCCGAATGGTAAATACTTCGCCACATTATAACCGTTTTTTGCTAAATTGTAACTGATGTTATCGCTCATTCCGAACAATTGTCCGAACCAAATTCTAGCATCGCTTTTAGATATCGCATTGGTTTGCAACATTTCCATTAACTTATACGAACTTTCTTCATTGTGCGTTCCTGCAAAGATTGCCATTTTATCTAGGTGCTCCATCATATAATCTACAGCTACATTGTAATTATCATCGGTAGCTTGTTTGGATGCACAAATTGGTGTTGGATAACCTCTATCTTCGGCGCGTTTGTGTTCTTTTTCCATGTAGGCACCGCGTACTAATTTCATTCCGATGTAAAAACCTTCTGCTTTAGCTCTTTCGTGTAATGCTTTTAAATAATCTATTCTGTCCCAACGGTAAAGCTGTAATGTATTAAAAACAATCACTTTTTCTTTGTTGTATTTGCGCATCATGTCTTCCACCAAATCATCGGCAGCATCTTGCATCCAACTTTCTTCAGCATCGATTAATAAAGCAACATCTTTTTCGTGGGCCGTTTTACAAATGAGTTCAAAACGTTCTTTGACTTTGTTCCATTCGATTTCTTCCGCTGCAGAAAGCGACTGCTTCTCTCCTACTTTTTCATATAAATCGATACGTCCTAAACCTGTTGGTTTAAAAACAGCAAACGGAATGGCTTGTCGTTCTTTAGCAAATTCAACCGTTTTTAATGTCATTTCTAAAGCAGCATCGAATTGAATTTCTTCTTCTTTACCTTCAACCGAATAATCCAATACAGACGAAACGCCTTTTGTAAACATTTTATCTACAACAGAAAGGCAATCTTCTTCATTTACGCCACCACAAAAGTGATCAAAAACAGTAGCTCTGATCAATCCGTCGACTGG
>JAYVFV010000274.1:0-6872 GCA_043772885.1 Flavobacteriales bacterium | reverse complement strand
AAAAAAGGCATTTTCAAATCCATTAAAATAATATCTGGTGGTTTGCTATTTGTACTTAAATATTCAATCAATTCGCCGCCATTTGACGCTTCAAAAATAACCTCAATATTTTTTTCTCTTTTCAATAGAAAAGAAATCCCTTTTCGGAAGAGCTCTTCGTCATCTGCTAGAATTATTGATATCCTATTATTCATAGCTTAAAAATTAAATATTACTTGAGTTCCTTTATTTATTTCGGATGTAATTTTCATGGACCCATTAATAAAATTAATTCTACCTTCAATATTTTTCATTCCGAGTCCTTTTAAATTTGCTTTGTCATTCACGTCAAAACCCAATCCATTATCCGAATAGTTACAAGTGTTTATATTATTTATGAGATGAAACACTAAAGTAATTTCTTTTGCTTTTCCGTGCCGCAGAGAGTTGTTCATTAACTCTTGAAGTATTCTAAAAATGTGCAATTGTTTGTAGCTTTCAACCGTATCAAAATTGATGTTGTTTTCATAATTCACTTTAACTGCTTTACTACTATTGAACTCTAATGCCAATTCGGCAATTCCAGCATGGAGTCCGAATTTTTCTAAAACTGGCGGTAATAAATCGTGTGCTATTCGCCTTGAATTTTCTAATGCTTTTGCTGTTAAATCAATAATATTAGAAGTTATTTCATTCAATTCAACTTCTGTTAAATCGGAAGTTTTTAACATGTGACTGTTTAATGAAACAATGTTTAATTTCGAACTAATATCATCATGCAAATCTTGAGCGATGCGTTTTCGTTCTTCTTCTTGAGTAATAATAACGGAATTCAACAATTCTTTTTGGTAATTTACTTCTAAGTTTTTTTTGTCAATTTCTTGTTTAATTATTTTTTTTCTAGAGAAGTAGAAAAATAAAATCAAGACCAAAGCCATTGATAAAAAGGCAAGGAATGTAAATACAACAACTTCAATTATTCGGTAATCATTCATTTCCTTTTTGGGATTTTTTAATTACATAAACCGTTACTAATTCATATAAAATAAACAATTGATAAACGACGTACAAATAAACATTGAGT
This sequence comes from Flavobacteriales bacterium, assembly GCA_043772885.1. GTDB lineage: Bacteria > Bacteroidota > Bacteroidia > Flavobacteriales > Flavobacteriaceae > Flavobacterium. The sequence continues at coordinate 5,809 of JAYVFV010000274.1, read as the reverse complement.
TTCAATATCACTTTAAATGCATGTTCGGAATTTAAAGAAAGTAACAAATTACTTGATAAAAAAACGATGGTACTTCCAAATAAATAAATTAACAATCCGATATTGATATAGTAAAATTCCTTTTTTTCATTTAATAAATTATACAAATGAAACGTAGCATAAATTATCAATGGCAATGAGGTGATAAAAATTTCGAGTAAATTGAATTGGTAAAAAACCTTACTGTTAATAGCATACTGCATAAAAAGCAACGATAAACATAGTGTCAAATTGATGACAATTATTTTTTTTTGAAAATTTTCTTTAAGTAGGTGATAATAAAACAAGCTCAGTATTATAAATTGGAGTATAAAATAGAAATGCGATAAAAATAAATTTCGTGTATGCATTCTCACTAAAAGGAAAGACGAAAATTGTACAAAAAACATTACAAAACTATATATTGCAAAAATTTTAAAAGGTTTTCCATTTGCTGAATAACCTTTAATAAATAATATGCAATTAATAATTAAAAGTAAATAACCAATATTAACAAATATATCTTTATTCAATTGTAGTGCTTAAAGAGTATAAAGAGGACTGTTTACATCACAACCAGGTGGACACGGTGTTGTAAAATCGTAAATATAAAATCCATTTGCGGCATCAATTAAATCGTTCCCGTGTTCATCAACAGCAACAAGCATTAATCGGGTAACTCCGGCATCATCAATTCCAATATACGCTCTAATATCCTGACAACCTTCTTCTGCTAGTAGTTGTGTGACATTAAATTGCGGAATTAAATGTGCCTTTACAGTGTTTGTAGGAATATCTCTCCATTTCTTTGCCCATGCTTGAGCAGTTGCTAAATCAATTGTATTTGTTGGCATAATTTTAAAGAATTAGTTGGTTATAAATAATTTTTTAAATTTAAACGAAAAAAATTTAACAACAAAAAATCTGACAAAAAAACAGGTAAAAATACCTACATTTTATCAGAAAAAAGTAAGAAAAAAATATTTATTTAAAAGGGAACATCGCTATCATCCTCTTGATTTACGCTACTTCCAAAAGCTTCATTAGGAGAGGGCAGGTTTTTAGTTTGAAAAGGATTATCGTCATGATTCATTTTAGAAGGTAAATCATCATAACTACCCGAGTATTGCTCTAAATTATCGAACTTACCAAGAGTTGCGATAAATTTCAAACGAATACTTTCAAGAGAACCATTTCTGTGTTTGGCGATAATAAACTCGGCTTGTCCTTCAGTTGGCGATTGTTCGTCATCATCCCATTCTTCAATTTTATAGTATTCTGGACGATAGATAAACGATACAATATCGGCATCTTGTTCAATTGCACCCGATTCCCGTAAATCGGATAACAACGGTCGTTTGCTCGAACCACGTGTTTCTACAGCACGCGACAATTGTGATAATGCGATTACTGGCACTTCAAGTTCTTTGGCTAATGCTTTTAAGTTTCTAGAAATTGTAGAAATTTCTTGCTCTCTGTTTCCGACTCCTTTACCGTTGCTTCCACCAGCTGTCATCAATTGAAGGTAATCGACAATGATTAATTTTATACCATGTTGCGATGCCAAACGACGCGCCTTTGCACGCAAATCAAAAATAGAAAGTGAAGGAGAATCATCAATAAATAAAGGTGCTTTTTCAAGATTTTTTACTTTGATGCTCAATTGTTCCCATTCGTGTTTTTCTAATTTTCCGGTTCGCAACTTTTCAGAAGATAAACCTGTTTCGGAAGAAATTAAACGCGTAATTAACTGAACCGAAGACATTTCTAATGAAAAAAGTGCTACTGGATGACCGAAATCGATAGCAATATTACGTGCCATCGAAAGTACAAATGCTGTTTTTCCCATACCAGGACGCGCAGCAATAATAATCAAATCGGACGGTTGCCAACCCGAAGTTATCTTATCTAGTCGTTCAAAACCAGATGCAATTCCGCTTAATCCTTCTTTATTAGCAATTTCTTCGATTCTTTTTTTGGCTTGGATAACTAAACTTTGTGCCGTTTCTGAACTTCGTTTAATATTTCCTTGTGTTACTTCATAAAGTTTTGATTCTGCTTTGTCTAATAAATCAAATACATCGGTAGTTTCATCATAGGATTCTTCGATGATTTCGGAAGATATTTTTATCAAACTACGCTGAATATATTTCTGTAAAATTATTCGAGAGTGAAATTCAATATGTGCCGACGAAGATATTTTTTGTGTTAATTGAATCAGGTAAAAATCGCCTCCTGCCAGTTCTAATTTTGCACTCTTTTTTAATTGAGAAGAAACTGTTAATAAGTCAATCGGCTGAGAATCTGTGAATAACTGAAAAATGGCTTCAAAAATATGTTTATGTGCGTCTTTATAAAATGCATCAGGTTGCAAAATATCGATAACCTCATCTACTCCTTTTTTATCAATCATCATGGCTCCGAGAACGGCTTCTTCTAAATCGAGTGCTTGAGGTGGGAGCTTTCCTTTTTCAAGGTTAATTATTGTAGTTTTTTCAATTTTAATTGGATTGATATTTCTGAGATTTTCCATGTAGCGAAAGTAACTTATTCTGTACTTTTTTTAAACTTAAGTTATTATAAATTTTTGTTTACAACTAATTGTTTTTTGTTAATAAGGAAAAAAAAACGCCTCGTTATTGACGGGGCGTTTGTATATTATTTTGTAAGAATTTACTCTTTAAACTCGCCCATCCTACTGTATTTATCCATCCTTTGAGAAACTAGTTCGGTTGTTGATAAATCTTTTAATTCGTTATACGCTTTGGTGATATATTGTTCTACCGTTTTGAATGTTGATTCTCTGTCATAGTGAGCCCCGCCTAATGGTTCTGGAATAACATCATCCACTAATTTTTGTTTTTTCATATCGGTGGATGTTAATTTTAAAGCTTCGGCAGCTTGTTCTTTATATTCCCAACTTTTCCATAAAATAGAAGAACAGGATTCGGGAGAAATAACAGAATACCAAGTATTTTCCATCATTAAAACGCGGTCGCCAACTCCTATTCCTAAAGCACCACCTGATGCTCCTTCACCAACAATTACACAAATGATGGGGACTTTTAGTCGGCACATTTCTAAAATATTTCTAGCAATGGCTTCTCCTTGTCCTCTTTCTTCTGCTTCTAAGCCAGGATAAGCTCCTGGTGTATCGATAAAAGTAACAACAGGAACTCCGAATTTTTCTGCCATTTTCATTAATCGTAAGGCTTTACGATAGCCTTCTGGATTTGCCATTCCGAAGTTTCTATATTGACGCGTTTTGGTATTATATCCTTTTTGTTGTCCGACAATCATAAACGATTGTCCACCAATTTTACCCAAACCACCAATCATGGCTTTGTCATCTTTAAAACCCCTGTCGCCAAAAAGTTCTAAGAAAGTATCGCCACACAAAGCATTCACATGATCCATTGTATAAGGTCGATTGGGATGTCTAGAAAGTTGTACACGTTGCCAAGCCGTTAAATTTTTGTATATTTTACGTTTGGTTTCGTCTAATTTTTTTTCGATTTGTTTGCAAGTATTGGTCACATCAATATCCGATTCTTGACCTATTACTTGACATTTATCTAACTGATCTTCAAGTTCTTTTATTGGAAGTTCAAAGTCTAAATACTCCATAGTATTAGTTGCTAATTTAGTTACTATTTCCGAAATTTTGGAATTACAAATATACTATAATAAGCTATAATCAAAAGATTATATAGCATTAGTTATTCACTTTTTATTCTTCAGAATGCCATTAATTATAACCGTACTAAGTATAATCAGAGCTCCGACATAGAATAACGAATTCATATTTTCTGAATCTTTAAAAATGAGTACTGCTAATATGATTCCGTATATCGGTTCTAAATTTATGGTTAGCATAACGGTATACGGACTCAAAAATTTCATCACTTTAACAGATGCAGAAAATGCATACGCCGTACAAACCGATGACAATAAAAGCAACCATAAGAAATCGTTAGAAGAAATACTGAAAAACTCAAGATTGATTTTATCTGATAGTAAAAGATAGATTGTCAAAAATAACAATCCACTTCCCAACTCATAAATAGAAATCACATTCGAATTGTATTCTTTCGCATATTTCCCATTTATAACTGAGAATAATGCCGATAAAAATGCTGACAATAAAGCCAATAGCATTCCATTTTTAAATTGCGATTCGACATTAAAAATGATTACCAATCCGATAATGACCAAAATTCCGAAAAACACTTCGTACCAAATTATTTTTCTGTTATAAAAAATGGGTTCGAGCAGTGAGGTAAAAAAAGCGCCAGTAGAAAGACAAGCCAACGTAATCGATATATTAGAAACTTTTATAGCTTCATAAAAAGTAAACCAATGTGCGGCAATAATGATTCCCAAAATCATAAAACCAACTAGTGTTTTTAAAGGCACTTTTAAAGGTTCTTTTTTGAAAATGATATAAATGAGCATGAATATCACTGCAAAAAACATCCGAAACCAAACTAAATCTAGTGCTGCTAAAGAGATGAGTTTACCTAAAACAGCGGTAAATCCCCAAATAAAAACAATCAAATGGAGATGAAGATAACTTTTTAAATTATCGTTTAGCATTTCGTAAAAGATAAATGGCTAATATTCCGAAAACAATATTCGGAATCCAAACTGCTATAATTGGTGGCGCACTAGATTTTTCAGCCAAAACTCCAAAAATTTTATCCAGAAAAACAAAGGCAAAAGCGAGTAATATTCCAATGGCTAAATTGGCTCCCATTCCGCCTCTTCGCTTCATTGAAGACACAGCTACCGCAATAATCGTAAGTATAAATGCCGCAACTGGAACGCTATATTTTTTATATAAAACCACCAAATACGTATTGATGTTTTTAGACCCTCGGGCTCTTTCTTTTTTAATAAAACTATTTAATTCGGTATATGAAAGTGTTTCTGCAATATATACTACTGGCGTCAAATCTTCCAAATCAAAATTATAAACTGTGTCTTTTTTTTCGGCAGATTCGAGAACATCATTTAGCTTTCCAATTCTCCTCTTTTTATAATTGAATAAGGTATAGGTGCTATCTTTTTCGTTCCATTTTATTCTATCGGCTGTGATTTTATATTCTAAACTGTCGCTTTTAGAAAAGTGCTCTAACGAAAAATTAAACGCCATTTTAGATATGGCATTAAAACTACTGGCATAAATGTAATCATTATCGCTAATTTGACGGTAAATATCAGAATTATCTCGTTCTTCATTTTGCCCATTTCCAATAAGATACATATATCTAAAACTCTTAAAACCTTCACTGGCTTTTGGTACAAGAAAAAATCCCATAAGTAAAGTAAAAATGGAGACAAAAGTTGCGCCTATTATGTAAGGTCTTAAAAAGCGTGTAAACGAAATTCCCGAACTTAAAATAGCTATAATCTCCGTATTATTTGCCAATTTAGAAGTAAACCAGATTATGGATAAAAATAAAAAAACCGGAAATAAAATGTTCGCAAAATAAATCGTAAAATCGACATAATACAATGCTATTTCCTTTATCGGAACTTTATTTTCAATCATTTTATTTACCTTTTCAGAAATATCGATGATAATTCCAATTGGAATAAACATCAACAGCATTACCGAAAAAGTAACGAGGTATCTTTTTAATATGTACTTGTCTATTATTTTTAACATTCTTATCGTTTGGGAGTTTAGGAGTTTAGGAGTTTAGAAATTCACTATAAACTTCTAAACTTTTAAACTTCTAAACTTTTTTTACAATCGCTGACTCATCTGTTTTACCATCACATCTTT
>JAYVFV010000273.1:0-2465 GCA_043772885.1 Flavobacteriales bacterium | reverse complement strand
TTTGTAGTATCGGTATTAGATAGCTACTTGAAACTTGAACTTGTACTAATATTTTTGTACTGGTGTTAAGTACAAAAAGTTCAACTCCAGTTAATCCTTGATCTCTATTGGGCTTTGCTGAATGTAATCCTAAAACTTTTAGTTCTTGTACCAAATAAAAGTTTGTATTAGAATTAGTTCGAAAGCAATAGAAACACGTCGTATTGTTGGAAAATCAATTTATTCTTAAATGTAAACATACCTAAAACTTTTAGTTCTTGTACCAAATAAAAGTTTGTATTAGAATTAGTTCGAAAGCAATAGAAACTATTCGAGTTAATCTAAGGAAATATCTTTAAGAAAAATAAGAGCTCTTACCACGTCGTATTGTTGGAAAATCAATACTTGCACGTGGTCTTGAGAAAATGTTTTGGGCAAAAAATCGACAAGGCGATTTCCCTTATATGTGTAAATTATTCTTAGTAATAAATATCATAAAAATAATTCGCGGCTCTAAAGGCGCGATGGGAAAAGTTCCCGCTAATTAATAATTTTATATCAGTATTATAAAAATACTATTCATAATATATTTATAAGTTTATAATAATAATTTTGTAGCATTCCTATAGTTTATGAAGAGTTCCTAAATAAGTTTATGAAGAGTTCCTAATATAATTTATGAAGAGTTCCTAAATAAGTTTATGAAGAGTTCCTAAATATATAGAATTTGACAGCCACCTGTATTGTTATAACTATATAAATATATATAATAATAATTATTAAATAGTTAATCCAAGGCCAAGAGGGGCCTTGAAGGTTTCTTGTTGAACTCGGCCAAGAGACTTTGTCATAATGTCGGCGACCATATCTTGAGTTGGGCAGTAACGTACCTGCACTTGTTTGGTTTTGATTAAGTCTCGAATGGCGTGGAAACGAACTTGTATATGTTTTGACCTTGAAGTGTGGAGTGGTGATTTTGCTAACTTGATAGTTGATTGGTTGTCTTCGAGAATGAGAGTTGGCTCTTGAGTGTTGTTTGAGAGTTCTTGTTGTAATTTTCGGAGCCATTGAGCTTCTTTTCCTGCTTCAGCGAGAGCGATATATTCGGCTTCCATACTCGATTGTGCAACGACATCTTGTTTGGTGGATCGCCAAGTGATAGCAGCTCCGGCTTGGATAAAAAGATAGCCTCCTACTGATTTATAATCTTTCTCTTCGGCATAACTGGCATCGGAGTAACCAAAAAGTGGTGTGGTTGCTGATTTGAGATATTGAAGAGAGTAATTAAGAGTTCCTTTTAGATATCGAAGGACTCGTTTGGCATTAATCCAGTCAGCATCGGTTGGAGATTGCATCGATCGAGCGAGATAACCAACGGCATAGGCAATATCTGGTCGAGTTGCGCTTGCTAAATACATTAAGGAACCAATCAGTTGTTGATAGAGTTTGATATCTTGAAAAGGTTGACTTGTAATTTGATCTGCTTGAGGTTTGAATGGTAAAGGAGTGGCAGTTGGTTTTGCTTCTTGCATTCCAAATCGTTCAAGGCATTTGTAAATATAATTCGATTGCGAAATTGATATTCCAGTTTCAGTTTGATTAACTTCGATGCCAAGAGTAAACTTGAGAGGACCAAGGTCGTGCATGTTGAAGGATCGTTGAAGTTGATTGGAAATATCGTTAGCATCTCGAGGATATTTGGTTAATAAATAGCAGTCATCGACGAAGATTCCAATAATTGCTAAGATTTGGTGTTGGTCATCGTATTTGATAAAGATACACGGATCGGCAGTTGATTGTTTGAATCCTAACTGAATGATTGCATCGGCGAAGGTTTCATGCCAGTCTCTACTTGCTTGCTTCAGACCATAGATAGACTTCAAAAGTTGGAGCACGTGCGTCTTGCGGTTCGCGCCAAGTTCAAAACCTTCAGGAATTTCCATATAGACTTCTTCTTTCAATTCTGAGTTGAGAAAAGCGGTTTGTACGTCTAAATGAGTAATTTGAAAATCTTGAAGAGTAGCAGTTGATAGTAAAATTCGGAAGGAAGCCATTCGGAGCGTCGGACTAAAGGTTTCGAAAAAATCTACTCCTTCAGTTTGAGAAAAACCTTTTGCTACGATTCTTGTCTTGAATTTTTTGTCTTTGCCATCTAAATTTGGTTTGAGTACAAATACATATCTTGTTCGGACTATCGGTTTGTTTATTGGTCTTGCCACTAATTTGAAAGCTTGATGTTTTATTAAACTTTGTTGTTCTTCTTTAATTGAGGCTAACCATTGTTCAGAATATTTTGAGTTCATTGCTTGAGTATATGTTTGAGGTTCATGAATGAGTTCTTGGAAATTGTTATTATTGTTTAGAATTTGAGCTTGTAGGCCTCTTGATCGTAAAGGATAGCGGTGTGGAGGTTGTTGTTCAGCTTCTGGAATAAAAACTTGAATTTCTGGTAAAATATCTTGTGGTTGGATAATTTGAGGAGGTTG
>JAYVFV010000272.1:0-2470 GCA_043772885.1 Flavobacteriales bacterium | reverse complement strand
ATGAAAGATGTTCCAACCGCATTGCCAGTAGGAATTATGCAAGGAGCAGTATTGAAGCGTGCCAACGAAAAAGATATTTTAGTTTACAAAAATGATCTTGATTTTCTTGAAAATTCTGGAACAATAGCAACAGGCAGTTTACGCCGTCAAGCAATGTGGCTTAATAAATATCCAAAACACAAAGTGGTCGATTTACGAGGAAATGTAAACACAAGACTTCAGAAATTACAAGCCAATAATTGGAATGGAGCCATATTTGCCGTAGCAGGATTAGAACGTTTAAACTTGAAACCCGAAACAAGCGAAGTTCTTGACTGGATGATTCCTGCACCAGCACAAGGAGCGATGGTAATTCTCGCAATGATTAATGATGCGTTTTCTAAAAATGCAATTTTAGAATTAAATGATCTCGAAACCGATATTTGTACTTATATTGAACGTCAATTTCTTCGAACGCTCGAAGGTGGTTGTACAGCGCCAATTGGCGCATTGGCAACATTTGCAGATGATGAAATTTCGTTTAAAGGCATTTTATTATCTATCGATGGGAAACAAAAAATAGAAGTCGAAAAAGTTGTTCCAATTCAAGAATGGAAAAAATTAGGTTTCAATCTTGCTCAAGATATTTTGAATAATGGCGGAAGAGAATTGATGAAAAGTATTAAAGAAAGTTTAAAAAAATAATGACACAACAAATTAGCATATTATCTACTAAAACTTTAACTGACAAGCAAAGACAAATTTTTCTCGATGCTAATATTGATTTATTAGAACAAGATTTTATTGAAATCGAAAATAATGATTTTGAATTAAAAAACATTAATAGTAATTTAATTTTTAGCAGTCAAAATGCAGTTTTAAGTTTATTAGAAAAATCGGGTTGGGATAAACTAAAAACTAAAAATGTTTTTTGTGTTGGAATAAAAACCAAAGAATTATTAGAACAGAATAGCTTTAAGGTTGACGTTTACATGGATTATGCATCTGAATTGGCAGAAATTATTACTTTGATTTATAACAAAGAATCGTTTACCTTTTTTAGTGGAAATCTTCGTAAAGAAACTTTACCACAAGCATTAAAATTTGCTAAAATAAAATTCAATGAAATTGAGGTTTATCAAACCAAGTTAGCACCTTTCAGAATTTCTGCAGCAGAAAAAATCGATGGAATTTTATTTTTTAGTCCATCGGGCGTCGAAAGTTTTTTAAAAGATAATAAAATCAAAACAGAAACCTGCTTTTGCATTGGCGAAACAACCGCAATTGCATTAGAAAAAATTACAAAAAACATCATCATTGCCGAAATTCCGACAATCGATGATGTGATTGAGAAAGTTATAGAATATTATAAAAATTAAAATTCACGAAACAATGAAATTCATTGCATTAATTTGTGAAATTTGTGTAATTCGTGGCAAAAAAGTAAAATGATTAAAAACGATTTATTTCTTCGTGCCTTAAAAGGCGAAACTGTGCAGCGTCCACCAGTTTGGATGATGCGACAAGCAGGACGATATTTACCAGAATTTATTGCTTTGCGTGATAAATATGATTTTTTCACTCGTTGTCAAACACCAGAATTGGCATCAGAAATCACTGTGCAACCCATTCGTAGAATTGCTCCCGATGCAGCCATTTTATTTTCAGATATTTTGGTTGTTCCACAAGCCATGGGAATAGAAGTTTTAATGAAAGAAAATGTTGGACCATTTTTACCCAATCCAATCAGAACAATTCAAGATGTAGAAAGAGTAATTGTTCCCGATGTACATGAAACTTTAGGTTATGTTTTTGATGCAATCAAATTAACCAAACAAATGCTCGCTGATGAAGTGCCGCTGATAGGTTTTGCTGGTTCCCCATGGACAATTTTGTGTTATGCAGTCGAAGGAAAAGGCTCCAAAAGTTTCGATACCGCCAAAGGATTTTGTTTTTCGAATCCAATCGCAGCGCACGTTTTACTACAAAAAATTACCGATACTACGATTGCTTATTTAATCGAAAAAGTAAAATCAGGTTGCAACGCCATTCAGGTTTTTGATTCTTGGGGCGGCATGCTGTGTCCAGCCGATTATCAAGAATTTTCATGGAAATACATCAATCAAATTATCGAAGCGTTAGCAGACATTACTCCTGTTATTGTTTTCGGAAAAGGTTGTTGGTTTGCACTTGGCGAAATGGAAAAATCAAGAGCATCAGCACTTGGAGTAGATTGGACTTGTTCGCCAAGAAATGCACGTTATTTATCGGGTGGAAATATTACGTTACAAGGAAATTTCGATCCATCGAGATTGCTATCGCCTATTCCAACCATCAAAAAAATGGTACACGAAATGATTGACGAATTCGGAAAAGATAAATACATCGCCAATTTAGGCCACGGAATTTTACCTAATATTCCTGTGGATCACGCCAAAGCATTTGTGGATGCGGTGAAAGAGTATAGAAAACCGTAGTCGGTAAACTGGAC
>JAYVFV010000271.1:0-6955 GCA_043772885.1 Flavobacteriales bacterium | reverse complement strand
TTGGTTTGTTTAGCGACTTCAAGATACTGAATTTCAGTATCTTGACCAATATTTAATCAATTTATTTTACTTCAAATAATTACACCCAACGGGTTAATAAGTAAACAAAGTATATTAGCAATGTTGGATAAAGTTCTATATTTGCATGCGTATAAAAGACGAAATTTGATGGATAGTAATTTAAAAAAAGAAGGGAAATTTACCTATTACGAAATTGGAGAAGGAACACCAATTGTTGTTCTCCATGGATTAATGGGAGGATTAAGCAATTTTAGTGGGGTGGCGAATTATTTTTCTACAAAAGGATATAAAATTGTAATCCCCGAATTGCCTTTATACTCACAAAATATTTTAAAAACGAATGTAAAAGCCTTTGCCAGGTATGTCAAAGATTTTATCGTTTTTAAAAAATTTGACAGAGTAATTCTTTTAGGAAATTCTTTAGGTGGTCATATTGCATTATATCATTCTAAATTGTATCCAGAGAAAGTCGCCGGAATAGTGATCACAGGGAGTTCAGGTCTTTATGAAAGTGCGATGGGTGATAGTTATCCCAAAAGAGGCGATTACGAATACATAAAAAAGAAAACAGAGAGTGTTTTTTACGACCCAAAAACAGCAACAAAAGAAATGGTTGATGAAGTTTTTGCCGTTGTAAATGATCGTATTAAAGTCATTAAAACGCTTACCATTGCTAAAAGCGCTATTCGTCATAACATGGCTAAAGATTTACCAAAGATGCATGAACAAACTTGTATCATTTGGGGGAAAAACGACCAAGTAACGCCTCCTTCAGTGGCTGAAGAGTTTCATAAATTAATGCCGAATTCAACCTTATATTGGATTGATAAATGTGGCCATGCTGCTATGATGGAACACCCTGACGAATTTAATCGTTTGTTAGAAGAATGGTTGAAAAAAGTGAATTTATAAACAATAGAAAGTCCATTTTGGACTTTTTTATTTTAAAGAAAATTTCCAATGAAAATTAATACTGCCGAATTTATTATTAGCAATTCTGAAGTGAGTAAATGTCCGCTAGAACGTATTCCAGAATATGCTTTTATTGGTCGCTCTAATGTGGGTAAGTCCTCGTTAATAAACATGTTGACCAATCATAAAAATTTGGCAAAGACTTCTGGTAAACCTGGAAAAACACAATTAATCAATCATTTTAAAATCAATAAAAATTGGTTTTTGGTCGATTTACCTGGGTATGGTTATGCGCGTGTTTCCAAAAAAACAAAAGAAGTTTTTCAACAATTCATTACTGATTATTTTGAGAGAAGAGAACAATTGGTTTGTGCTTTTGTATTGATTGATATTCGACATGAAGCACAACAAATCGACTTAGAATTTATAGAATACCTTGGCGAAACGGAAATTCCTTTTTGCATTGTTTTTACCAAAGCTGATAAAATAGCAAAAACAAAAATAGAAGCCCATGTTGCTACCTACAGAAAACAACTTCTGGCGAATAACTGGGAAGAAATGCCACAACATTTTGTTACCTCAGCAACTGAATCTACTGGAAAAGACAGTCTGTTGCAATTTATAGATGATGTAAACCAAGAGGTTTTTAAAAGTCAGAATGAGTTTTAAAAATGTTAGAATTTAGTTCTTCAACTCTAATTTTTCCGCAAAATAATCACAAAAATCTTTCATTGTAGCGGCCATTTTTTCGTCATCAGTTGCGCGTTGAAATGTATCAGCCATCGCCACTAAAGTTTGATGAAAAAACAATTTCATTTCATCGACAGGCATGTCTTTTGTCCAAAGATCAATTCGCAAGGTTTCTTGCACTTTACTATCCCAAATGGAAAGCATAATTGCTTTGGTTTCGTCTAATTCTACGCCGCCATCTTTTGCTGTCCACGCTAATTTTTCGGGCACACGATTTTCATCTAACTCGATTAGGAATTTGATTTCTGATTGTATCTTACTCATTCTTTTTAGGTTTGTATTTTGATTTTTCAAACAATTCGTTGGCATTCATTTTAAGCATATTTTGCACAGAAACTTCATTTTTTTCCATGAAGGAACGAACGATTTGCCAACCTATCCATTGTCCAATTCTTCCTGGTGATTCGTTATCGATTTCTAAATAGAACTTCGAAAACGGCGCTACATTAATAAATCGGTTTGCCAATTTAGAATCGGAACTGTACAGCAGTTGTTTTTCGATAAAATAACTCCAAATAAACGCTTCATTTTCCTGGCTCCATACTATTTGCTCGGGAGTGTAACCCATTTTGTTGGCATCGGTAAAGTTCTCGTTTAAAAGCATATCTTTTAAGTACACTATTTTTCCGTTGTATATCATTTCGGAAAGCAAGGTTTTATCGCTTGGCGGAGGAACAATTCCCAATGCAAAACTCGATGCTACTTCGGGCATCATTTGTTTTTCTTCGAAATTTTGTCTTATATATTCAGGGAAATCGACGTAAAATTTGTGTTTGTTGCCAAGGAATAATTCCAATGCGATGATTAATTTATCATTGGCATAAATGACTTTATTGTTGTAATCCATTTCGCCTATAGCGGTGTAGATTTTTGGCGTTTGGACTGTTGGAAAATAATATTTAATGTGTTTAAATACGTCTTCGATTTCGGTTTGTTTTTCGTTGAAGTTTTGGTATCTTTTCTCCACTTCGGAGTACAATTCTCTCCATTGTGGATTTTGTAATTTTTCTAACCAAACGTCATCGGGAGTTTCGACTGGGAAGAAATCGGGGAATTCGGCTTTTACTTGTGGTAAATCGGATGGTTTGGCATTGAAAAAGGCTTGTTCGAATCGGAAGAGATTCATTTGAACTGGAATTTCTTCGACAGCTTTTTCTACTTTGCTTTTTTTATCGCAAGAAGTTATTAGTAATAGTAAAAAAGATAGCAATAAATAGTTTTTCATTGGTAACGATTTGTGTTTTAGCCCAGATTGTAGCGGAAATACTTTTACAATTTGGATTTGGTTTTACTTAATAAAATAGAGCGACCAAAGGAAGCTGCTTTTTTGTTTAGAAAAACCTTTCTAAATTGGAAAAGATTGTAGCGAAAAGCTGGAATTAGCTTCATCCTTCGACAAGCTCAGGATGACAATAGCTTTTAGTTTTTATTTTTATTATTTTTGCAAATATACAGTACGAAATTTTAAATCTTCAATTAAAAATGGCTAAAAAAAGTACGATTCAGGTTGAAAAAGTAAACGACTATATTGTAAATTGGCTCAAAATGTATGTTACTAACGCAAAAGTTAGTGGTTTTGTTGTGGGAATTTCTGGAGGCGTTGACTCGGCTGTAACTTCTACGCTGTGTGCACAAAGTGGTTTTCCGACATTATGTTTAGAAATGCCGATTCATCAAGATAGAAATCAAGTAAATCGTGGTCGCGAACATATTGAACAATTGCAAGAACGATTTTCGAATGTAAGTCATGCTGAATCGGATTTGACGCCAATTTACGAACAATTTAAAGTTGCGATGCCAATTTGTGAAGATGAAAAAAAATACCATTTATCGTTAGCAAATACGCGTGCTCGATTGCGAATGACTACTTTATATTATCATGCTGGAATAAACAACTTGCTTGTGGCGGGAACAGGAAATAAAGTGGAAGATTTTGGTGTAGGATTTTACACCAAATATGGTGATGGTGGTGTCGATTTGAGTCCGATTGCCGATTTAATGAAAAGTGATGTATATTCTTTGGGGAGTTTTTTAAAAATCCCAGAATCAATTTTGAAAGCCGCACCAACTGACGGATTATTTGGTGATTCTAGAACAGATGAAGACCAACTTGGTGCCAGTTATGACGAATTGGAATGGGCAATGCTTGAAACTGCAAAAGAAAATAATTTGAAAGATTTTTCTGAACGTGAAGCTATTGTGATTGGTATTTACAAACGTCTAAATAAAGCCAATCAACACAAGATGCAAGCGATTCCGGTCTGTGAAATTCCTGAATTTTTAAAGTGAAAATTAACATTTTTGATGAATTATTTACATTTTTTGATTACTTTTACTTGTTTGCATTTAATTTATTCAGAATAAAAAAATATAATTATGATAAACGTTTGTTTAGCTGATAATTATCCTGTAGTTCATTTTGGAGTGAAATCATATTTTAAAGATCACCCCGAAATTGCAATTGTTTCTAATGTAGGTAGCTTTTTTATGGTACCAGACGCATTACGAAACAAAGAAATTAATGTATTAGTCATTGATTTAGAACTTGACGGATTAAAAAGTATTTACGAACTTAAAGCCATTATTAAAAATTTTCCTACTACAAAAGTTTTAGTTTTTACCAATTTAAATGAGCAAGTGTACGCTCCGAATGCAATTAAAGCGGGTGTTTTAGGTTTTGTGCATAAATCATCCAAATTAGAAACCTTAGGCACCAGTATCATTAGAGTGCAACAAGGAATTGTAATGTTGAGTGATAGTATTAAAAAGAATTTGGCGCTTATTGCTAAACAAAATAAAAGCGAACGTCTTTACAGAAAATTATCCAATAGAGAAATTGAGGTTTTACGTTACTTGAGTGATGGTAAAAAGAACAATGAAATTTCGAAGTTACTTAACTTAAACGAAAAAACCATTAGCACCTACAAACTGCGACTTCTGCAAAAATTGAATGTTACTAATTTGGTGGATTTGGTAAATAAAGCGAAGACGTTGGATATCGTTTAAAAAGTACGAAGTAAGATTTACAAAATAAAAACTCGGTTCGGATGAATCGGGTTTTTTTAGTTGTATCTCGAAATTACTCTTCCTAATTTTTTAGAAAACATATTTTTTAAACCGTTATAGTCATTCACTAAAGATAACGTTTCGCTATTGTCTTGGTTTGCATCTTGCGAAATAGTTGCTTTTAATTCCCCCACAATTTTATCAACAAAGAACCATCTCAATGACAAAATTGTTTCTGTCACATTTTGCGATATTGATTGTTCTTTTTGTTTTACGAATATATTTTTCGCTTCCCAATTTGCCAACAATTCTTGCTCATCGTTCATTAAAATAGATGTTACTTCTTGAGCAATTTCTTGTGGAATTTGATTCAAATAGAACTCTATATCGAAATCCTCATTTTGATGAAAATAATTAATTAAATGGCTATAAATACTTTTAAATATTGGATTAGAAAGTTCGACCTCATCTTCTTGAAGACTTAAAAAAATACGTTGGTAAACTTTATATTTATTCTTTTCAACGACTTCTATCATTTCGCCACTTTCATTGGCTTTCAATAAATTGTCTTCAAACTCTTCTTCTTTGTTTCCGTATAACAATAGAATTTCGATGATTTTATGTTCTAATTCGAATTGGATATCCACATTGGTGGCAACAATATTATTTTCGTTTTTATGAACTTCGAAAGCAACTTGCTCTTCTTTGTGTTTCTTTCCTAATTCTTGAATGTCTTTTTTAACGAGTTGTGCTAAGGTGTTGAAAAGCACTTCTTCCGAAATTTCCATAATGCGAGAACACTCTTGAATGTATATTTCTCTTTTAATTCGATCTGGAATTTTAGAAATACTTACTACCATATCGCGTATCAAATCGGCTTTCTTAATCGGATCGTTCTTCGCTTCCTTCATTAAAAGAGACGCTTTGAACTGAATGAAATCCATCGCGTTTTCAGAAAGATACAACGTCAAATCTTCAAATGAATTTTTTCTGGCAAAACTATCAGGATCATCTCCATCAGGAAAAGTACACACTTTTACATTCATTCCTTCTTCGAGAATCAAATCGATTCCGCGAATAGACGCTCGAAGTCCGGCCGCATCACCATCAAATAAAACAGTAATGTTTTTTGTTAATCGATTAACCAATCGAATTTGGTCGGATGTCAACGCCGTTCCCGAAGATGCAACGACATTTTCGATTCCAGATTGGTGCATCTGAATCACATCGGTATAACCTTCCACAAGGAAACAATTATCGAGTTTGGCAATCGCTTGTTTGGCATAAAAAATTCCGTAAAGCACTTTACTCTTATGGTAAATATCACTTTCGGGAGAATTTAAATATTTGGCTGCTTTTTTATCTTGTGTTAGAATTCGACCTCCAAAACCTAAAACTCTTCCACTCATACTTTGAATGGGAAACATCACACGACTTTTAAAACGGTCGAATTGTTTGTCTTCTCCGACTATGGTTAATCCGGTTTTTTCTAAGTATTCTAATTGGTATCCTTTTCCCAATGCTTCTTTGGTAAATGCATCCCAAATAGTTGGCGAATAACCCAATTTAAATTTAGAAATCGTTTCGTTGGTAAAACCTCTTTCTTTAAAATATGACAATCCGATGGCTTTTCCTTCTTCGGTATTTAGAAGTGTATCGTGGAAATAAGTTGCTGCAAATTCGGAAACCAAATACATACTTTCCTTTTCGTTGGCTTCGGCTTTATCATCGTCGGAAAGTTCGGTTTCTTCGATTTCGATGTTGTATTTTTTAGCCAAATAACGAATGGCTTCTGGATACGAAAAATGCTCATGTTCCATTAAAAAAGCAACTGAATTGCCACCTTTCCCAGAACTAAAATCTTTCCAAATTTGCTTTACTGGAGAAACCATGAACGACGGTGACCGTTCATCTGAAAACGGACTCAAACCTTTGAAGTTACTTCCGGCGCGTTTTAATTGTACAAAATCGCCAATGACTTCTTCTACGCGAGCCGATTCGAAAACTTTGTCTATGGTTTCTTTGCTAATCATTCTTTATTTTTTAATTTGCTGACCCGAGCACGCAGTACGAATTGTATGGAGTGTAGCGGAATAAGTAACTGAGTAGCTGAGATACTAAGTTGCTGCGTTTTTTCAAAGTTACAAAGATTAGAAATAAAAAAGGCGTTTCAAAATAGAAACACCTTTTTCAAGTATAAAACTAACCTAAACAAATTTTAATTCATGTCAAATCGTAATCCTAAAGAGATATTGTTTTGTTTGAT
>JAYVFV010000270.1:0-6970 GCA_043772885.1 Flavobacteriales bacterium | reverse complement strand
AATGTATCTGACGGATGTGGTAACCCAGCGTTAGCGGTATCAAGAACAGTAACATGGACAAGCGATACAGTTGCACCAGTAATCACAGCAACAGGAAGCACCTTAACTTTAGGATGTAACCCAAGTGCAGCAGATATAGATGCAGCATTAGGAACAGCGACTGCCACAGACAACTGTAGTGTTGGTAACCCAACTCCAACAGATGGAACAGTTGTAGTAACAGGATGTTCAAGTTCACAAACAAGAACATGGAATGTATCAGACGGATGTGGTAACCCAGCGGTAGCGGTATCACGAACAGTAACATGGACAAGCGATACAGAAGCTCCGGTAATCATAGCAATAGGAAGTACATTAACTTTAGGATGTAACCCAAGTGCAGCAGATATAGATGCAGCATTAGGAACAGCCACTGCCTCAGACAACTGTAGTGTTGGTAACCCAACTCCAACAGATGGAGCATTAACAGGAACCTGTACAAAATCACAAACTAGAACCTGGAATGTATCCGATGGATGTAATAATCCAGCTGAAGCGGTAACACGTACCGTAACTTGGACAAGCGATACAACACCACCAGTACTTACATGTGCGGGTGATAAAATGATTGAATGTAACGCTGCATTTAACTTTGACCCTCCAACTGTTAGTGATGATTGTGGAAACCCAGTAGTTACAATTGTAGGTACTGTAATTAATGCCAATGGTAGTCAAACCCGTACTTGGAGCGCCGTCGACGGTTGTAATAATAGTGTTACATGTAGTCAAACAATCAGTGTGAGATCATGTTCTCATATTTTCCCAACTCAAACAACTTGTTGCAACTATGTTACAGGTACAGTTACCGGATTGTATAATATTTGTACAAAAGTTGCAGGCTCAGGTACAACAGGAGGAACAGTTACCAATGCGATACCAGGTGTAATGTTCTACTATTCAAATGTTGTTGCCCCAGCAGCTAGTTTCACAATTGATGTTAAACAAACCAATGATGGTGATTTAAATAAACTGTTTAAAATTCAGAACCTTTCACAAGTTCGTTTGACCACTGACTCATGTGGATCGATATCATTTGCAGGCAGTCTGATAAACAATGGAACAGGATCAAGATATGTTGTAACAGGAGCTACTCCAGGAGCTACATACGTTGTTTCTGTGAAATATGATGTTAAATCAATACAAGGAGCAGTTTACTCTGGTCCAGATCGTGTTAGTACATATACTTTTGGATGTTTCATAAATGGCTCGGTTTCACCAGCTACAGGAACTTCAGGAACTATTGATGCTGTTTGGGGTTGTGTAGATAACACGCCATTACCTGGAAGTTGTACAATACCTGTAACAGTTGCTAAAAATACCGATTCAACAGGTGATTTATCAATGGTAGCTTATCCAAATCCATATAAAGATCATGTTAGTTTTGAAATTACTTCAGATATTTCTGGAGATGCTACTTTAGAAATCTTTAATATTCTAGGACAAAGAGTTAATACTGTTATCAATGAATACATTGAAGCAGGAAAACCTCAAACAATTGAACTGGATACAAATAGATTGTCAGGAACGCTAATTTATGTACTTACCATAGATGGTAAAAAAGTAACTGGTAAATTAGTTAAAATGGAATAATAGTAAATTTTATAAATAAAAAAGGCAACTCGAATGAGTTGCTTTTTTTATTTCATTTCATTTTTAGTTTTCAATACTCTTTTTAATAGCATAAATTGTGTAATTTTAAATTCCATAAAAAAAATAAAATTATTTCAACTAATTTATATTCAATATCAAAGAGTTGTATTGCATATTTCATTAGGATTGTTTTACTTTGAAGTCATATTTAAGAATAGTGTCATGAAAAAAATTACTTTATTATTGTTGAGTTTAATTCCGGCAACAAGTATTGCGCAAACAACTTATCTTTCTTCCGATTTTGCAGTAGTGAATGAACAATTTATTGTTAGTCATTCAACCACAGGATTAGTAGGTAATAATTTTGTTCAAACAGGAACTAATTTTAATTGGAATTACAGTACTTTAATTCCAAGTACACAAGAGACTCTTTTATATCAAAATCCAAATAATGCTGGTTATAAAACAATTTGGTGCTTTTTTAATGGGTTTATTTTTAATTGCAATACACAGTTTAATAACAATTTTAATTTGGCCACTAAACTAACGGATGGAATTCAAATTCAAGGATATGGCTTAACCAATTTGATTGATCATTTAAAACTTACCACTTCTATATTAGAAAATAAAATGTTGGGAGCTTCTATTACTGTTGGTGGAACAACGCTGCCAATAGTTGCCTCTTACCAAATTCCAGATGTAATTTATCAATTCCCAATAGCATTTAGCGATAATTATACAAATAGTAATGCTTTAAGTGTTGATTTGACTAGCTTAGGAGTGCCAATTCAATATGCATCGACTGGACAACGTACTAATCTTGTTGAAGGATGGGGATCTTTAACTACACCTTTCGGGACTTTTCCAAATGTATTGAAGATGAAAACTACTGTAGTAAATAATATTACAGTTACTGCAAACGGTACTCCAACTCAAAATACCGTTACTGCTATTTCTTATAAATGGTTTGATTCAGCTTATGGAATTCCAGTCTTACAAGTTGATGGTAATGTTGTAGCTACTCAATGGACACCAACTACAATAACTTATTTCGACATTCAAAGATGTTTAACACCAAATGCTGCTTTTGGTTTTTTCCCAATAGTAAGTGATTTTAATCCCACATCAAATAACGCTTCTGTTTCTTTTATTAATGGAAGTACGAATTACGATACTTTAAGTTGGAATTTCGGTGATGGCTCAACAAATAGTACAGCTGTAAATCCAACTCATAATTTTTCTTGCCCAGGTGTAAAACAAGTGACGTTAACAATTACTAATGCTTTTTGTAGTCCAGATGAAGTTGATATAGTGACGATTCCAGTAACTATTACAGATACTCAAAATGCTTTTACAACTAGTGTAACTGTAAATCCGTCATCATTAACTGCCGACAGAATTTTGGCAGGAACAACCTATCAATGGTTAGATTGCGATAACAATAATTTACCTATAAACAATCAAACGGCTCAAACTTTTTCTCCATCCGTAAGCGGAAATTATGCTGTACAACTAACCACAAATGGATGCGCAAGTGTTTCTACTTGTTATGCATTTAATTTGTTAAATACTACTATTTTTAATTTAAATGATACTATAGAATTATATCCAAATCCAACTACTGGCAGTATTACCATTTCTAGAAATGAATTGGGAGAAATAAAAAACATTGCAATTTACAATACGTTAGGTGTTTTGGTTACCGACAAGCTAGACTTATCAGAACAAGCGAGCGGATTGTATTTTGTTAAATTAATTACCGATAACGGTTCAGTTATTAAGAAAATCATCAAACAATAATAACTGTTTAGAATTGAAATTACTCTTTA
Source organism: Flavobacteriales bacterium (assembly GCA_043772885.1). GTDB lineage: Bacteria > Bacteroidota > Bacteroidia > Flavobacteriales > Flavobacteriaceae > Flavobacterium. The sequence goes on along the minus strand of JAYVFV010000270.1, from coordinate 3,512 downwards.
CTTTCGTTAAATTTTCTAACGATTTCTTTTAGTTTTTCGGCACGAACTACTTTTTTAGCTTTTTCTTTGTCCTGCTCTTTATGGAGTTTGTCGTTATGTGCTTTAATGTTTTTAGGATTATTTCTTCCCATTCTTATTTTTTTAAGCAAAGATACAAATTTTTGTTAAAAATATTTTTTGGCATAGGTATTGAGAAGCGTTTGAAATATTTAATTATTAATCCAAAATACATTATGAAAAAAATTATTCTATTGTTAGCTTTTATCGGGATGATATCGCTACAAAGTTGCACAGTGAATGACAACAATGACAATATTGATAATGACACGATAAGTGAAGTATTTGAAGTTACTCGTTCATTTACTTCAACAAACGGTTACAGTTCTTTGATAAGTTTTCCGCATACTATTTATCCTTCTGATATGGTTTTATCCTATCGTTTAGATGGTGTTGTAAATGGAACAGATGTTTGGAAATTAATGCCTCAAACCTTTTATTTCAACGACGGAACATTAGATTTTAGATATGACTTTGATTTTACTCAATACGATATAAATATTTTTATGGAAGGATTTGATTTGGCAACAGTTTCTACTAATTATAGAAACAATCAAGTTTTCAGAATTGTCATTATTCCTGCAGCTTTTATAAACAAAAGTGCTATAAATTATGAAGATTATAACGCTGTTATTAGAGCATTAAAAATAGACGAATCAAAAATACTAAAGATTAATTAATTGGGTTAAAGAGGAGTTAGTTACTTGGTTCATAAAGAGGTTGCATAATTTGCAACCTCTTTTTTTATTCTTCGTCTCTAGAAAATTTATTTTCTTCTTCTAGTTTGGTTTTGTGTAGCGAAACAAAAATCCCAACAAGCAATGATAACGCTATAAAACCCAGCGAAGCCCATTCCGGAATTTCAAAATATTTATGAACTAGCATCTTAATTCCAACAAAACTTAAAATAGCAATTAAACTGTATTCTAAATAACTGAATTTCTCCAACATATTTGATAAGAAAAAGTACATCGATCGCAATCCAAGTATGGCAAAAATATTCGAGCTAAATACTAAAAATGGGTCCGAAGTTATAGCCAATATTGCAGGCACACTATCTACAGCAAAAAGCACATCCATAACTTCAATTACTATTAAAGCAACAAATAATGGTGTTGCTGCTTTTCCTTTTTTTGTTGGAATAAAAAATTTCTCTTTGTCATGATCAGATGTAATAGGAATAATTTTTCCTAATGTTTTGTAGATAAAAGAATCTTTAGGTTCAAACTGATCATCCTGTTTTGAAAACAACATTTTTATAGCTGTAAAGAGCAAAAACGCACCAAATAAATAAGTAGTCCAACTGAATTTATTAATCAACGCCACGCCAAATGCAATCATTAATCCGCGGAAAACAATAGCACCTAAAATTCCCCAAAACAACACGCGATGTTGGTATTTCTGCGGAATCTTGAAAGAAGTAAAAATGATAGCAATAACAAATATATTGTCAACACTCAACGATAATTCAATAAGATAACCTGTTATGAATTTTAGCGTTGCATCGGTTTGAGATAGTTGATTCGGATTTCCAATAAAATCGGTTCCGTACAACCAATAAATTACTCCCGAAAATAAAAAAGAAAACGTTACCCAAATGGCTGTCCATTTACTTGCTTCTTTCGTACTAATAATATGAGGTGTTTTGTTAAATACGCCTAAATCTAAAGCCAAAATGGCAAACACCAATACAAAGAATAAAATCCAAACAATCATAAAAAGATAATTTCTACAAATGTAATCTTTTTGTGTATTATTAAAAATTAATAAATTAAAAATTTAACCCCTAAAAAATTAGGGTATAATTATTTTTATTTGAAAATAATAGTATATTTGCGTAAAATTAATAGGGTATAACTTTAAAAATTAACTTTTATGTCAACTTTGCGTTTTCAAGCATTAAAAGATGCATCAGGTAGAAAACCTGTAAAATTTGAAGAAGCCGATAGAAAATCGGTGCTTTTTGGCTCCAATGTGTTCAATGATAAAGCAATGAAGCAATACTTGACTTCAGATGCTTATAAAGGAGTCAAAGATGCCGTTCAGCACGGAACAAAAATTGACAGAAAACTAGCCGATTACATCGCTATGGGAATGAAAGAATGGGCGTTATCAAAAAGTGTTACTCATTACACGCATTGGTTTCAGCCTTTAACAGGAACAACTGCCGAAAAACACGATGCTTTTTTTGAAACATCATACGACGGTTCCGATCCAGTTGAAAAATTTGGTGGAGGCCAATTAGTACAACAAGAACCAGATGCTTCGTCGTTTCCAAATGGTGGAATCAGAAATACATTCGAAGCCCGTGGTTATACTGCTTGGGATCCAACTTCTCCTGCCTTTATTTTCGGAACAACACTTTGTATTCCAACCGTTTTTATTTCCTATACAGGAGAAGCATTAGATTATAAAACACCACTTTTACGTGCGCTAAATGCCGTTGACGAAGCAGCAACAGATATATGTAAATATTTCGATAAAAACGTTAAAAAAGTGACTGCCACTTTAGGTTGGGAACAAGAATATTTTTTAATAGATGCATCTCTTGCCAATTCTCGTCCAGACATTGTTATGACAGGAAGAACATTACTAGGTCATACATCGGCAAAAGGACAACAATTAGACGATCACTATTTTGGTTCCATTCCATCTCGTGCTTTAAATTACATGCGGGAGTTAGAAGAAGAATGTATGTTACTCGGAATTCCAGTGAAAACACGTCACAACGAAGTAGCTCCAAATCAATTTGAGTTGGCTCCGATTTTTGAAGAAACGAATCTGGCTGTCGATCACAATTCACTTTTAATGGACGTAATGTCTAAAGTAGGAGAACGCCATGATTTTAAAGTACTTTTCCACGAAAAACCGTTTCAAGGTGTAAACGGTTCTGGTAAACACAACAACTGGTCATTGGCAACCGATACCGGAATTAATTTATTAAGTCCAGGAAAAACACCAATGAGCAACTTGCAATTCTTATCGTTTTTCATCAATACGATTAAGGCTGTTAATGAATACGAAGAATTACTTCGTGCTGCCATTGCTACTGCTAGTAACGACCACCGATTAGGAGCAAACGAAGCACCTCCAGCGATTATTTCCGTATTTATCGGACAACAATTAACAAAAGTGTTGGCAGAATTAGAAGGTGTTTCAACAGGAAAATTATCTCCTGAGGAAAAAACCGATTTAAAATTAAATGTGGTTGGAAAAATTCCAGATGTATTATTAGATAATACCGATAGAAACCGAACATCACCATTTGCATTCACTGGAAATAAATTTGAGTTTAGAGCCGTTGGTTCATCTGCAAATTGTGGTAACGCAATGACAACGTTGAATTCAATCGTTGCGAAGCAATTAAAAGATTTCAAAAAAGAAGTCGATACCTTAATCGAGAAAAAAGATTTAAAGAAAGACGAAGCTATTTTTAACGTCTTAAGAGAATACAT
>JAYVFV010000269.1:0-22662 GCA_043772885.1 Flavobacteriales bacterium | reverse complement strand
CCCATAAAAACGCCGTAAGCTGTAACTGGCGATGGATTTCCAGATCCTCCACGAGCTTCCGAAATTCCAGTAACATAAGGTGTTACATCACGAACAGTGTCCATATCTGCGGTAACCATTCCGACATCTTCTGCGGTAATATATCTTCCTGATAATGAATGTACAAATTCGCCAAACTTACGCATCAGTTCTGGCGTTTTTTGTGTTTTGGCATCCCCAATAATAACTGCTTTTCCTCCACCAAGGTCCAAACCGGTAATCGCTGATTTGTAAGTCATTCCGCGGGAAAGACGCAAAACATCATTTAATGCTTCCCATTCGTTGGTGTAATTCCACATTCTGGTTCCGCCTAATGCTGGACCTAAAACTGAATTATGAATGCCAATTATTGCTTTTAAACCAGTATCTTTGTCGTTGCAAAAAACAATTTGCTCGTGATTGTCAAATGACAATTGTCCGAAAACTGGATCCATTTTTTGTAGTTCTTTTGGAGTTGTAATTTCTGTAGTCATAAATAGTGTTTAAAATGCGACTTTATCAAAAAGACGTAGCAAAATTATAATTAAATTTAAGATAACTAACCGTTTTTAATTTTTATTAGCAGATTGTTGATAAAACATTTTTAAACTGGTTTTTATAAAATTTTATCATTTTTACAAAATTAACAGTATTACAAAACTATATTTTTAGATTTTCTTAAAAACATGAAAGAACTACGTTATTTAAATAAATATTTCGTCAAATATAAATACCGTTTTTTATTTGGAATTGGCATTACCATTATCGCACAAATATTTTCGTTATTCACTCCAAAATTAGTCAGTAAATCCATCAACGTCATTGAAGCATTCCAGAAAAATAAAATCGCTGCAGCTGATGCGAAAACCGATTTGATAAACAATATACTTTTAATAATTGCCGCAACAATAATTGCTGGAATCCTAACTTTTTTGATGCGACAAACCTTAATTGTAATGTCGCGCCATGTTGAATTTGATTTGAAAAATGAAGTCTTCCAACATTACGAAGTTTTAGATCAAAATTTTTACAAACGAAATCGAACTGGCGATTTAATGAGTAGAATAAGCGAAGATGTTGGTAAAGTACGAATGTACGTTGGTCCGGCTGTTATGTACACCATCAACACATTTATACGATTTGCGATTGTCATTATTTACATGTTTAATGTATCGCCAAAATTGACTTTATACACTTTACTTCCGTTGCCGATTTTGGCTTTCATTATTTTTAAATTGAGTACTGAGATCAATAAGAGAAGTACCATTTTTCAACAATATTTATCTAAGATATCGACATTCACACAAGAAATTTTTTCAGGAATACGCGTCATAAAAGCGTATGCTTTAGAAGACAAACAACAGAACAATCTAAAAGATTTGGCTCAAGAAAGTAAGGAAAAAAGCATGAGTTTAGCAAAGGTGCAATCGCTTTTCGGACCGTTAATGATTGCGTTAATCGGAATAAGTAATTTAGTCGTTATCTGTTTTGGTGGAATGATGTACATTAATCAAGAACCCGGAATGGAAAAAATCGGAACCATCGCCGAATTCATTTTGTACGTCAACATGCTTACTTGGCCCGTTGCTTCTATTGGTTGGGTTTCGTCTTTAGTTCAGGAAGCAGAAGCGTCACAAAAAAGAATCAACGAATTTTTAAAAATCGAACCCGAAATTAAAAATACTTCCACAGAAAGAACTGTAATTAAAGGTCAAATCGAATTCAAAAATGTGAATTTCACTTATGAAGATACCCATATAAATGCGCTTCAAAATGTTTCTTTTTCAATAAATAAAGGCCAAACATTAGCGATATTAGGAAAAACAGGTTCTGGGAAATCGACAATTATATCCTTGCTAACCCGAATGTACGATATAAAAGAAGGCCAAATTTTAATCGATGGTAAATCTATTTCAAAAGTGAATTTATTTGATTTGAGACATAGTATCGGAATTGTTCCGCAAGATGCGTTTTTGTTTTCCGACAGCATTAAAAATAACATCAAATTCGGAAAAGAAACTGCTACCGATGACGAAGTAATTGAAGCAGCAAAAAACGCCGTTGTACACGATAACATTATCCAATTTAAAAACCAATATGAAACGGTTCTTGGCGAACGTGGTATTACGCTTTCTGGCGGACAAAAACAACGTGTTTCGATTGCAAGAGCGATTATTAAAAATCCCGATATTTTACTTTTTGACGATTGTTTGTCGGCTGTTGATACCGAAACAGAAGAGCAAATTTTGAGTAATTTACTTACCATTTCAAAAGACAAAACCACAATTATTGTTAGTCATAGAGTTTCTTCTGCAAAAAATGCAAATACAATTATTATTTTAGAAGAAGGAAAAATCATTCAACAAGGCACTCATAATCAACTAGTAAACCAAGAAGGTTACTACAAAGAATTGTATTATAAACAACTTTCTGAAAAAGAAGTAAATTAATTCTTGCATCATAACTTTTTTTTTATGATTTTTGAAATAAGAAAAACTACAAACTGAACGATTGAGTATGAGAGAAAACGACATGTTAGAAAAAGACGAAATTTTTTCTAAAGTATTAAGAGCAGGAAGAAGAACTTATTTTTTTGATGTAAGAGCTACAAAAGCTGACGATTATTACATTACCATTACTGAAAGTAAAAAATTTACTGAAGAAGATGGATCTTTTCATTTTAAAAAGCACAAAATTTATTTGTACAAAGAAGATTTTACCGCTTTTAAAGAAATTCTAGAAGAAATGACTTCGTTTGTTTTAAACAATAAAGGCGAAGAAGTAATTTCAGAAAGACATCAAAAAGATTTTAAGAAAGAATATGTTGCTGACGAATCTAAAACGGAAGTAGCTTCTGCAACCGAAAAGAGTTACACCGATATTGATTTTGATGATATTTAATAAACTTATGAATTTTTTCGTAAAATACAAATTGCAAATAAATATAGTTTTTTTACTTTTTTGGATATTTATTATCTATGAAAATTATACTTCTGGTGAATTTAAACTTATACGAATAGCTCCAGCTATTTTATTTATTATTTTATCGATATTTAATATCTATAGAAGTTTAAAACCATACCATTCTAAATCCGAAGATTAGTTCTTCGGATTTTTTTTATCCTATTCGCAAGCCATTTTCTACTTTAAAATCGGATGTTAAAAGCACAATTTCATCGTCATTTATCGAGCCCAAAACCAAACATTCGCTCATGAAATTTCCGATTTGTTTCTTTGGAAAATTTACAACTGCGATAATCTGTTTTCCAACTAAGTCTTCTTTTGAATACCGTTTTGTAATTTGAGCTGACGATTTTTTGATGCCAATTTCATTTCCGAAATCGATTGTAAGTTGGTACGCTGGTTTACGAGCTTCTGGAAAATCATTTACTTTTAGAACCGTTCCCACTCGCATTTCTACTTTTTCAAAGTCACTCCATGAGATTGCCTGTATTTCCATAATTGTTATTTTGAATTCATTTAATGGTTGTTTCTAGATTAAATCTACAAAAAAAAGTGTTGCGGCGTTTTTTATACTTTTAAATTTCCAAATAGCGAATATAATTTATACTTTTAAATTTTATATACAATTCATACGCTGTACTTTATAAAGTAAGACACAAATCGATTATTAATGGAAATTTATCATATCAGTGCCGAATGTTATCCCGTTGCCAAAGTCGGCGGATTAGCTGATGTAGTCGGAGCTTTACCCAAATATTTAAATCAATTAGGACATTTTGCAAAAGTAGTCATGCCTGGTTATGACAATAAATTCAACAATGAAAATGAGTTTGAAACAATACATCAAGGGAAACTAAAACTCGGTAGTTTCTTCTTTCCGTATACTATTCTAAAGGAAAAAAGTAACCAACTCGGATTCGAGTTGTATTTAATTGCGATTCCAGAATTGTTTGACAGACCCAATGTATATTCGTATCAAGATGATACCGAGCGATTTCTTGCCTTTCAAATTGCATTTTTAAATTGGCTGATTGAAACCAAACAATATCCCGATGTACTTCATTGTCATGATCATCACTCTGGATTGATTCCGTTTATGGTTCAAAAATGCTATAATTATGTTCCATTAAAGAATACGCCAACCGTTTTAACGATACATAACGGCCAATATCAAGGTTGGTTTGGTTTTGATAAAATTAATTATATTCCCGATTTTGATAGAATAAACATTGGTTTTTTAGAATGGAATGGAATTATAAATCCGCTCGCATCAGCCATAAAGTGCGCTTGGAAAATCACAACGGTTTCTCCAAGTTATTTAGATGAAATTAGCCATTCTGCCAATGGTTTGGAAACGCTTTTAAGTTTTGAAAGACACAAATCTATCGGAATTTTGAACGGTATTGATACGGAAATTTGGAATCCAAAAACCGATGCTATGTTAGACGCAAAATACAGTTTAAAAGATTTCAAAAAAGGAAAACAAAAAAACAAAGCCTTTCTGTGTGAGCAATTTAATTTAGATATCGACAAACCTCTTTTTACTTTTATTGGACGATTGGTTCACGAAAAAGGAGCCGATTTATTAACCGAAATTTGCAGTGTTGCTTTGAGTAGAAATCCGGGAGAAATTAACATTCTGATTTTAGGTTCAGGAGATACAAAAATTGAAAATGGCTTGAACAGTCTAAAACATTTTTACACCGGAAATTACAATGCTTATATTGGATACAACGAAAAATTAGCACATATCATTTATGCTGGAGCCGATTTTTTACTGATGCCTTCAAGAGTAGAACCTTGCGGTTTAAATCAAATGTATGCTTTGCGTTACGGAACCATTCCAATAGTGCGACGAACAGGCGGATTGAAAGATACTGTCTTAGATTTTGGCGATGGTGGTTTCGGAATTTGCCACGATAATACTAGCGTTTACGATGTAAATCATTCTATAACACGCGGAATTGATTTATTTAACAATGTAACAAAATTTGATGAAGTCAGAAAAACGTCCATGAAAATTGACCATTCGTGGGATAAAGTGGCCGAAGAATATAGAGACGTTTACCATTCAATACTATCATAATATGAAAAAAACTGCATTAGCCATAATTTTAGGTGGCGGACAAGGAGCACGATTATCGCCTTTAACCGAAAGCAGATCAAAACCTGCTGTTCCAATCGCGGGGAAATACCGTTTGGTGGATATTCCGATTTCGAATTGCATCAATTCTGATATTAAAAGAATGTTTGTATTGACGCAATTTAATTCGGCTTCGTTAAACCAACACATCAAAAACACCTATCACTTTAGTTATTTTAGTACGGCGTTTGTCGATATTTTAGCGGCAGAGCAAACTCCCAATAATGTGACTTGGTTTCAGGGAACTGCTGATGCGGTGCGACAATGTATGCACCATTTTATGAATCATGATTTTGATTATGCGTTGATTTTATCAGGCGATCAATTGTACCAAATGAATTTTAATGAAATGATTGAAGCCCATGAAAAAAGTGGTGCGTCGATTTCGATTGCAACTTTGCCTGTTAATGCAAAAGAAGCTCCTGAATTTGGGATTTTAAAAACCGATTCCGAGAATTTCATTACGTCCTTTATTGAAAAACCAAATGCCAGTTTATTACCAGAATGGACTTCTGAGGTGAGTGATGAATCGAAAGCTGAAGGGAAATTGTATTTAGCTTCTATGGGAATTTATATTTTCAATCGGGATTTATTGGTTGAATTAATGTCCAATCCAAACACCAAAGATTTTGGAAAGGAAATCATTCCGCAAGCCATTGGAAATCAAAAAATATTAAGCTACCAATACGAAGGATATTGGACCGATATAGGAAACATTGACTCATTTTTTGAAGCCAATTTGGGATTAACCGATGACATTCCGAAATTCAATTTGTTTGATAATTCCAGTAGAATTTATACCCGAACAAGAGTTTTGCCTCCTTCTAAAATTACTGGTGGATCTACAATCGACAAATCAATTATAGCTGAAGGTTGTATTATTAATGGAAGCACTATTATGCATTCTGTTATTGGTATTCGTAGTCGGATTGATACTGGTACAACCATATCCAATTCGTATTTAATGGGTAATGATTATTATCAGAATTTAGATGAAATCAGTACCAATTCACAACGCAACATTATTAATATTGGAATTGGTAAACGATGCTACATTAATAATACTATTGTAGATAAAGATTGCCGAATTGGGAATGACGTAAAGTTAAATGGAGGATATCATTTACAAGATCTAAATACTGATTTGTTAACTATTAAAGACGGAATTATAGTGGTCAAAAAAGGAGCCATATTGCCAGATGGATTTGAAGTATAATCAAAAAAAACTCCTAAATAAATTAGGAGTTTTTTATTATCTCATAGTAACATAATTGTAAATTTTGTCTCTATCTGTATCAGAAATTTTAGCTTTCTTTTGCATTCTTAATAAAATCGGCTTCCATTCTTCTGGAGTATAATTATTGGGGTTTTTTAAATTATGACATTTGGCACAATTATTTACAAAAAGTGTCTTTCCTTCGGCAAGTTCAGGAGTTAGCCCTTTCTTAGCTTCTCCACTCGGAATAACTAATTTTGATGAGCAGGAATAGATTACCATTACTACAATAGCTATTGCTAAAATTCTTGTTTTCATAGTAAATTTTATTTGATTAAGAAAAGTAAAGATAAACAAAAATTAGAGAGCTCTTTTATACAATTCCGTCAATTTACATTATTTCATTGTCAGGTAATTGTAAATCAAGTCTCTTTCGAAATCCTGTATTTTTGCATTTTTCTGCATTCGCAATACAATTGGTGTCCATTGCTCTGCTGTAAACTGATGACGGTCGTATAAACTATGGCATTTGGCACAGTTATTTTCATATAAATTTTTCCCTTCAGCCAAAGCTGGAGTCATTACATTGGCTACCACTACAGGTGGTGACGGAGTAATTACTTTTGGCGCACAGGAAAACAACACTGTTCCGACTAAGGCAACCATGAGAAGTTTAATTTTCATCTATTATTATTTTATTGGTTTTTGTAAAGATAAAAAAAATCCCAATAGTTGAACTAATGGGATTATATTTTATGATTTATTGAATTTGTAGATTCCGAAAATAAATTCGGAATAAGCGATTCACACAATTTTGCTGCTCAAAATCTTTTTATTGATAGATTCCGAAACAAGTTCGGAATAAGCGATTCACACAATTTTGCTGCTCAAAATTGGTTCTCTGCTTACTTCACGTCCATCAATTCTACATCAAAAACCAAAGTAGCATTCGGTGGAATAACGCCACCAGCGCCACTAGCTCCATAAGCCAAATACGACGGAATTACAAATCGTGCTTTATCACCCACTTGCAACAAGGCAATTCCTTCATCCCAACCTTCAATTACATTACCTTGTCCCAATGGAAATTCAATTGGTTTTTTTCTAGCATACGAATTGTCAAAAACTTTTCCGCTTTCTAAAGCTCCTGAGTAATGAACTGCAACTGTTTTTCCGTTTTCTGCTTTTTTACCATTCCCTTTTTGGATGATTTTATAGCGCAATCCGCTTTCTGTTTTTTCAAATCCAGCTGCTAATTTTTCCATTTCAGCTTCGGCTTGTTGTTTTGCTTCTTCAAGTCGTTTCAAACGCGAACCTTCAAATGTTCTAAACGCTTCGATTGCATTCCATTTCTCCGCTTCTGTTCCTACTCTAACGATTTCAAGTGATTCGATTACATCGCCTTGTGCAATTGCATCAACGATATCTTGACCTTCTACAACATTTCCGAAAACGGTATGCTTTCCATCCAACCAATTCGTTGGAACGTGCGTGATGAAAAACTGAGAACCATTTGAACCTGGTCCAGAATTCGCCATTGATAAAACGCCTGGTTTATCGTGTTTTAATGTTGGATGAAACTCATCTTCAAAATTATAACCCGGACCACCTGTTCCTATTCCTTGTGGACAACCACCTTGAACCATAAAATCGGGAATTACTCTGTGGAATTTCAATCCGTCATAATACGGTTTTCCCATTGGTTGCACTGAATTTTCCAATTGCCCTTCTGCCAATCCAACAAAATTTCCAACTGTTCCTGGCGTTAAGTCGTGTGTTAATTTTACTAAAATTGCACCTTTTGAAGTGTTGAATTTAGCATATATACCGTTTTCCATTTGAATGTTTTTTTTAATTTGGCTGCAAATTTACGAATAAAATGTATTACAAACTATTTACAAAATAGTACATTTGAATAATTATTCAATTTCGAAATAAATGGAAAATAGTACCGATTACATTAACATCAATAAGCAGACTTGGAACGATAAAACCGATGTTCATATTGCTTCTGAATTTTATGATGTTGTTGGTTTTTTGAATGGAAAATCGACTTTAAATGAAATTGAATTGGAACTATTGGGGGATATTTCAAACAAAAAAATTCTGCACTTGCAATGTCATTTCGGACAGGATACTATAACTTTTTCGAGAATGAACGCCAAGGCTACTGGAGTTGATTTATCGGATAAAGCTATTGAAAGAGCCAGAGAATTTACTACTAAATTAAACTTAGACACCACTTTTGTTTGCTGTGATATTTACGATTTACCGAATCATCTCAACGAAAAATTCGATATTCTTTTTACCAGTTACGGAACTATTGGTTGGCTTCCCGATTTGACGAAATGGGCAGATGTTATTTCGCATTTCCTAAAACCAGCAGGAAAGTTTGTGATGGCCGATTTTCATCCTGTTGTTTGGATGTATGACGATGATTTTAAAGGCGTTTTTTACAGTTACTTTAATATCGAACCCATTGTTGAAACTATCACTGGTACTTATGCCGATAAAGAGGCGAAAATTGAAACTAAAAGTGTGGGTTGGAATCATCCAACAAGTGAAGTTTTGAACGCATTAATCCAAGTAGGATTGGAACTCAATTCTTTTGACGAATACGATTATTCGCCTTACAACTGCTTTAATGAAACAGAAGAATTCGAAAAAGGAAAATTCCGAATCAAACATTTAGAAAATAAAATACCAATGGTTTTTTCATTGGTGGCAACCAAAAAATAATACTTTATGAAAAGCATTTTTAACTCCGATGACAATCAGGAAATGATTGCAAGAATCAACAAACTAGCTCCAGATAGCAAACCCTTGTGGGGGAAAATGGACGCTGCACAAATGCTGTCTCATTGCCATGGACCAATCGATGTGGCTTTTGGCGATTTGAATTTAAAAGCGAATTTCTTCATGCAATTGCTGGGAAAAATGTTTAAAAATAAGATTTTAAACTCCGCCGAATTTAAAAAAGACAGTCCGACTGCCCCTGCTTTTATTAGAAATGAACCGTGTGACTTTGAACAATCCAAAAAAGACCTTATTAAAAAAATTAATAAATTTTCGGAGCTTGGTGAGAAAGCAATTAAAACAACCAAGCACCCATTTTTTGGAGAAATGACGCATAATGAATGGGATCGATTACATGTTATGCATTTAGATCATCATATGAAACAATTCGGAGTTTAATGTGCCTAATATTGTCATTTCGACGAAGGAGAAATCGCATAAAGAAATTTTGATTATGTGATTTCTCCTTCGTCGAAATGACAAGATAGTCCTGAATTTTTATACCAAATTTCTTTTAACAACTAATGCCCTAGCCCGGATAGCAACGGAAATCCTTTTTATTTTTTCTTTAAAAATAAAAAGATTGCAGTGAATAGCCGGAAATAGCTTCTGATTGCTTCGTACCTCGCAATGACATCAATTTTTATATCTTTGCATCATGCGAATAGATATCATTACCATTTTACCCGAATTATTGCGAAGTCCGTTTGAAGCATCAATCATGAAACGCGCTATCGATAAAGGATTGGTAGAAGTTCATTTTCATAATTTAAGAGATTACACGACCAACAAACAAAAAAGTGTCGATGATTATCCGTTTGGTGGCGGTGCCGGAATGGTGATGAATATTCAGCCGATTGACGATTGTATTGCGTTTTTAAAATCGGAAAGAACCTACGACGAAATCATTTATATGTCGCCCGACGGTGAAACATTAAACCAGAAAATGGCGAATACGATGTCGATGTTGGAAAATATTATTATTCTTTGCGGACATTATAAAGGTGTTGACCAACGCGTGCGCGATCATTTGATTACGAAAGAAATTTCGATTGGTGATTATGTTTTGAGTGGTGGAGAAATTGGCGCTATTGTTTTTTGCGATGCAATAATTCGATTGATTCCGGGAGTTTTGAGTGACGAAACCTCAGCGTTGACCGATAGTTTTCAAGATAACTTATTATCCGGACCTATATATACTCGACCAGCGGATTACAAAGGTTGGAAAGTTCCTGATGTTTTAACCAGTGGCCATTTTGGAAAAATTGACAAATGGCGTGAGGATAAAGCGTATGAACACACTAAAAATCGACGACCAGATTTACTAGACAATTGATAATTGATAATTAAAAATTAGCTTAGCTTAGTTCGGCCTATAAGCCTCGGGTGATAATGAGTAGATTACGCAGAAAAATAATTATCAATTATCCATTGTTAATTATCAATTAATTTTTATCTTTGCGTCCACTTTGACCAACCTCTGGCGAAAACCGTGAATGTTGCTCAGATTTAAACCATAATTAGCATTAAGATGTCAAATTTAGTTGATTTCGTAAATAACGAAATATCAGTAAAAAAAGATTTCCCTGTATTCGGAGCTGGTGATACTATCACTGTATACTACGAAATTAAAGAGGGTGAAAAAACAAGAACTCAGTTTTTTAAAGGAGTTGTTATTCAAAGAAAAGGTTCAGGAATGACTGAAACTTTTACAATTCGTAAAATGTCTGGAGCAGTTGGTGTAGAGCGTATCTTCCCAGTAAACATGCCAGCTTTGCAAAAAGTGGAAGTAAACCAAAGAGGTAAAGTTCGTAGAGCTCGTATCTACTACTTTAGAGAACTTACTGGTAAGAAAGCAAAAATTAAAGAAAGAAGATACAAAAACTAATTCTTCTTTTGAATTTATAAATCAAGTCTCGATTCGTTCGGGACTTTTTTTATGCTATAAAATCAATGCAGCAGGAGTAAATTATCAAATTCACAGTTTTACATCTTTAAAATAGCAAATCGATAATTCAATCGATTTCGTACTAAAAGGTAAATGAATTCCATATCATATTATTATATTTGTCATTGCGAATTTTTATAAAAAATCAACCTCAACAATATGGCAAAAATTAAAGTAGCCAATCCAGTAGTAGAATTGGATGGCGATGAAATGACACGAATCATTTGGAGTTTTATTAAAGAACAACTCATTCTTCCTTATTTAGATTTAGATATCAAATACTACGATTTAGGAATCGAAAGCAGAGAAGCTACTAAAGATCAAATCACAATCGACTCTGCTGAAGCCATCAAAAAATATAATGTCGGAATTAAATGTGCAACGATTACTCCAGATGAAGAACGCGTTACCGAATTCGGACTTTCTGAAATGTGGAAATCGCCAAACGGAACGATTCGTAATATCGTTGGTGGAACGGTTTTCCGGGAACCGATTATCATGAGTAATGTTCCTAGATATGTTCAAGGTTGGACAAAGCCTATCGTAATTGGACGTCACGCTTTTGGAGATCAATACAAAGCCACCGATAAAGTAATTAAAGGAAAAGGAACGTTGACGATGGCTTTCACGAATGAAGCTGGCGAAACTACCACTTGGACTGTCTATGATTTTAAAGGTGATGGAGTGGCAATGTCGATGTATAATACCGATGAAAGTATTTATGGATTTGCGCATTCATCTTTTCAAATGGCGTTGACCAAAAAATGGCCATTATATCTTTCAACAAAAAACACGATTTTAAAAGCGTATGATGGACGCTTTAAAGATATTTTTGAAGAAGTGTATCAAAGCACCTACAAAGCTGAATTTGACAAAAACGGGATGACTTACGAACACCGATTAATCGACGATATGGTGGCTTCTGCTATGAAATGGAATGGTGGATTTGTGTGGGCATGTAAAAATTACGATGGCGATGTACAATCGGATACCGTTGCTCAAGGATTTGGTTCGTTGGGATTAATGACTTCTGTTTTGGTTACTCCTGATGGAAAAACGGTAGAAGCAGAAGCGGCTCACGGAACTGTAACGCGTCATTACCGTCAACATCAACAAGGAAAGAAAACATCAACCAATCCGATTGCTTCTATTTTTGCATGGACAAGAGGTTTGGAACACAGAGGGAAATTAGACGGAAACCAAGCCTTAATTGATTTCTGTTTGAAACTGGAACAAGTTTGTGTTGAAACTGTGGAAAGCGGAAAAATGACTAAAGATTTAGCAATGCTAGTAAAACCAGTAGGTTTAACAGATGCTGATTATTTGTCTACCGAAGATTTTTTACAAGCTTTGAAAGTTAACTTGGACAAAAAACTTTCTTAAATTAACCGCAAAGTGCGCAAGGAATTACGCGATGTACACAAAGAAAACCCAACACTTACTATGTTGGGTTTTTTATTTTATAAAACCTTGCGAACCTTGCGTAATTCCTTGCGCACTTTGCGGTTAAATTTTATTTTCTGTTTTTTATCGGAAGACAATATACATATCCTAAAGTCAGTTCGGTAAAATCGGCTTGACCGAAATTAGCATTGATAAAAGCGCCTAAAAACACATTGTGCGGTGGCGCTTTATTGGTATTAACAGCATATAATTTTGCTCCTAATCGCGAGGAAATTGTTTTCTTAATTTTGTAATACCAATTCAATTCGCCCAACTGATAGATATGGTTTACGTATTTTTCTTCATTAATTTGCCAATCGATTTTATAGGCTGGTTTGTACAGATTGATTCCAAGTTCAAACTCAATTCCGACATGGCTTAAGAGCAATTCACCATTAGCGAAAATTCCGATATTAGAAGCGTACTTAACGGGATGTTCTTTAAATTCTGGATACAATTCATGAACTAATGCCTCATCATCTTTTATGTAATCGTAGTAATCTTCATAAAAACGATAGTAAAATCCGTAACCGTATTTGAAGGTTTTATTGATAATCTTTCCCGTTGACGCTGCAAAAGCATACACATCTTTTTTATCGGTACTATATTTTGACAATACTTTTTTACCCGTACCAATTCGGGCAGAATAATAACGTTGTGAAGTTCTATTGGAAGTAACCGAAGTGCTATCCGATTTTAAATCGTGTTCCAATTCTTTATTGAATTTTAATTCCGAATAAACGCTGACTAAAAAAGTATTCAATCCCTGATTAGGCAATCGCACATGTCCGTTTGAATTATGAAAATAACCCAATCCTAATTTTAAATTGTACGCTTCTCTTTCGAGTAAACGATAGTATAAATTAGAACGAAAAGCCCAAGTAAAATGAGTCGATATCGCCATATTATTTGGATTTTCAACAGAATCATACATCACATTAAAATAAGAAGCTCCCAATCCGACTTTAAGATTTAATCGGTTTGTCCATCTGTTCAATATATTAAAATCGATGAATGGCACAAGAGTAATTGCTTTTCCCAAATGTTCTGAATTTCCTAAATCAACATACGATAATGTCAATCCGGTTTTTGGATAATTTAATTGTTTAGCCCATTCCAGATTGTTCTTATTATTGGTTGTCCCAATACTAAATAAAATACTTTGTTGTGGATTTAATTTAGGAAAGTTAACGTTTGCAGTAGATGTTTTTCCGATACCATATTCTAAAGCAGCAAAAGAATAATTGTTGCTTTTTATCGTATTTTCATTTTGACTGTACGAAATCGTAAAAATAAAAAGGAGTAAAAAAGTAAATCTAGAAGTATCAAAAAATAGAGTCATTATTGCTATTGTTTAAAAACGCTATAGCAAATATATACTCTTAAAATTAATTATCTCATTAAATTATCTTTCTAAAAGATCTTGTTTAGTGATAACTATTTTAGCTTTTACACCAGTAGTTAAGTTCCACTTATTGTTTGCAATAGCTTTTCCTTTCGCATCAATGATTACAAATTGTGCTGTGTTTGGTCCAGATTTACCTTGATTTAATGCTTCAATTTCGATTTTATTGAAACCTTCATCTAAGTCTAAATACACTTCTTTAAAATCGGCTTCAAGTAAAACCGCATCTACAGCAACTTTATCATTCAACCAAATTCGAACCAAATCACCATCGGGATATTCGTGATCTCGACAGGCAATTTTTATAATTTTGGTGCCACTTTTAAACTCACCTAAAAAAGTATCTGATTTGTATTTTTCAAGTATTTCTCCATCGCCATTACTTTTCTTATTCATCTTATCGGTAAACATTTCGGAAGGATTTCGGATGGGTTCTTTCTCCATTATTCCTTTTTCTTCTTTTTTAGGAAGTAACGTAATTCCGTTCAAAAGCTTATCATCATTCGTTTTGTTTAATGAACTCTCGTATTTAATTTCTGCTGGAGTTGTTGCTTCTGAAGTTGGTTTTGGTGGCGCATCTGGTTTTTTTATCGGACTTATTTTGATTGTACGATTAGGTGCTTCAATTTGGGAAAATCCCTCAATTGAAAAACAAAACACAACAAGTAGACAATAAATAATTCTCATTTCCGCTTTTTATAATTCGAAGTTGTAAAAGTATTTAAAATCCTTTCAACTATTTCAAACTCTTAATAATACATTAACATTTGTTATGTAGTAAAAACAAATACAAATCGTGAAATTTGTAATTTTAAAACCAAAAATATGTTGTTAAAAAAAATTACACTAATTCTGTTTTTTCTGTCGTTTAGTTTTTCAACCGTTTTTTCGCAAGAAGCGTTGAGTACTAACGCTACAAAAGAAAAATTTACTTTATCCGGAACCATATCCGATGGGAAAAATAACGAAACGCTTATTGGTGTTAACATTATCGTTAAAGGAACTTCATCCTTTGCTATTACCAATGAATACGGATTCTATTCGTTGACTTTACCCAAAGGCGATTATGACATCGTTATTAGTTATGTGAGTTATCAATCGGTCGAAGAACGTGTGTCTCTAAATAAAAACATCAAAAAAAATTACAGTTTGGTGAGTACCGAAGAGCAGCTTGAAGAAGTAGTAATAACCGAAAAAACAACAACCAATACACGTAAACCCGAAATGAGCGTCAACAAACTTTCTATTGCTCAAATCAAACAAATGCCAGTCGTTTTGGGTGAAGTAGACATCATCAAATCTCTGTTGTTTCTGCCTGGTGTAAGCAATGCGGGTGAAGGACAATCGGGTTTTAATGTACGTGGTGGAGGCGCAGACCAAAATCTAATTTTACTAGATGAAGCAACCATTTACAATTCATCGCATTTGTTCGGCTTTTTCTCTGTTTTTAATCCCGATGCAATTAAAGATTTAAAATTGTACAAAGGTGGAATTCCAGCACGTTTTGGAGGAAGAGCTTCCTCAGTTTTAGATATTTACCAAAAAGACGGTAACAGTAAGAAATTCAGTGTAAATGGTGGAATTGGTCTAATATCCAGTCGTTTATTAGCCGAAGGTCCTATTGTAAAAGGCAAAGGTTCGTTTTTAATTGGAGGTCGTGGCTCCTATGCACACTTGTTTTTAAAATTAGCCGACAATGATAATTCGGCTTATTTTTATGATTTAAACACCAAATTAAATTACAAAGTAAACAATAACAACAACTTATATCTTTCTGGCTATTTTGGTCGTGACGTATTTAAAATTGCAGAAAGTTTTATAAACACCTACGGAAATGCTACCTTAAATTTACGATGGAATCATTTGTATTCCGATAAGTTGTTCTCAAATTTATCTTTAATATACAGTGATTATTATTACGGATTGAACCTTGAATTTGTTGGATTTAATTGGGACTCTGGAATTAAAAATTACAACCTAAAATACGATTTTAAATATTACTTAACGGATAAATTTAAGATCAACTACGGAGCCAATGGCTTGTACTACGAATTCAACCCAGGTGAAATTAAACCCTCACGAGAGGATTCTGGTGTCAATTACAAACAATTAGAAAAAAAATATGCATTTGAACCGGCTGTTTATATCGATATTGAACAAAAATTAAGCTCTAAAATAAGTATTCAATACGGTTTGCGTTACAGCATCTTTTATCGTTTAGGAAGTTCTACTGTAAATTATTACGAAAATGATTTGCCTGTTTACTATGATCCCGACCTAAAAATATACGAAAAAGCGATTCCAATTTCGACAAAATATTTTGACAAAAACAAAACCATTGCCAACTATGATAATTTCGAACCGCGATTTGCTTTAGCGTATGAATTCCGTGATAACAAGTCGGTAAAAATTGGTTACAACCGAATGGTTCAATATTTACAACTCATATCGAACACCGCATCACCTACTCCACTCGATGTTTGGACTCCGAGCGACCAATACATTAAACCACAAATTGCTGACCAAGTCGCCGTTGGTTATTTCACTAATTTAAAAGAAGACATGTATTCTCTCGAAATAGAAACCTTTTACAAAACCGTTAAAAACCGCATGGATTATATTGATGGTGCCGATTTAATTGCCAACGAAGCCATAGAACAAGTCATTTTAAATGGGGAAATGCGGGCGTATGGACTTGAAATTTTATTCCGAAAAAACACGGGGAAACTCAGTGGTTGGATTGCCTATACGCTCTCTCGTTCGGAACAAAAAACACCTGGTCGGTTTGCTAATGAAATCGGAATTAATAACGGAGATTGGTATAAAAACGGCTACGACAAAACCCACAATTTAGCTGTGACGGGTTCCTATAAATTAAATACCAAGTGGATGTTTGGAGCTAATTTTACCTTACAAACAGGCCAACCTGTTACCTTTCCAAAAGGACAATATGTGTACCAAGGTGTTACCGTTCCGAGTTACGGTTTACGAAACGAAAACAATTTGCCAACTTACCATCATTTGGATATTTCTGCCACTTTAATTCCGAAGAAAAATGCCAAGCGTAAATGGCAAGCCGAATGGGTTTTTAGTATTTACAATGTGTATGCACGAAAAAATTCGGCTTCTATCAGCTTTTCACAAAATGAAGAAACAGGTCGAAACGAAGCCGTACGTTTATCAATATTCGGAATCGTTCCAGCCGTTTCCTATAACTTTAAATTCTAAAATTATGAAAAAAATACTATCACTTCTCCTACTTTTTTCCTTCGCTAGTTGCCAAGATGTGGTCGACGTTGATCTCGACACTGCAGCTCCTCGATTGGTTATTGACGCTAACATTCTATGGCAAAAAGGCACGGCGGGCAACGAACAAATAATAAAACTGTCCACAACCACAGATTATTACAGTGACGTAATTCCTCCTGTACTTGGTGCTACTGTATTTGTTACCAACAGTAGCGCAACTGTTTACAATTTTATTGATGTCGCAAATAATGGTCAGTATGTATGTACTAACTTTATTCCGGTAATTAACGAAACGTATACACTAATTGTTCAGGTTAACGGAATTACGTACCAAGCCACCGAAAAATTACTAGCAACTCCGACTATTGACAATGTGCAACAAACCGCAGTGCCCGGAATTGGTAGCGATATAATTCAAGTGAAATTTTTCTTTCAAGACAATGGCTTGGAAGACAATAATTACCTTGTTTCCGTTCAAAAAGAACCACAAGTTATTCCGGAGTTTGGCGTTATTGAAGATCGGTTTTTTCAAGGAAATCAAATGTTTGGGTTTTACAGTGATCTAGAGTTAGAAGCTGGTAACAATCTGCAATTCAAACTACTAGGGATTTCACGACGCTACTATAATTATATGAATAAGTTCATCAACATTACCAACAGCGGTGGAAATCCTTTTGCAACGCCACCAGCAACCTTACGCGGTAATATCATTAATCAAAATGACGGAAATGATTATCCGTTTGGTTATTTCCATTTGTCTGAAATTGATACGGAGGATTACACGGTTCAATAAGTAGCTTTTACCAGCTACCATTCCAAAAAAAAGCAGCCGTAATATGTTTTTAACGGTATAAAAAGAGCTTCTTTTGGTCGCTTTTTTATCCCAAAAAAACTAAAATTACCGCTGCTTTTTGTTTTTCATTTTATCTGGGCTAGGAAAGTACGAAGTGAGAAGTATGATTTACGAAGTATTTAACTACTTTTGTAATTCGTACTTCTAACTTCAAACTTCGTAAATAAAAATGTCTTCCCATCACATTGTTCGTGACGATCAAGAACCCGCTTTAATAATCGCGAATGGCGCTTCTTGTAGCCCAGAATTATTAGGACAATTATTAGAATGGTCGCCATTGGTAATCGTATTGGATAGTGCTATTGAGCGTGTTTTTGAACTCGGAATCAAAGTCGATGTTTTATTAGGAGATTTTGACAGAGGTTTCAGTTCCGGTTATTACCGAGAAAAACAATATCCAATCGAAATCATCCACAAACCCAATCAAGACAAAACCGATTTAGAAAAAGCATTTGATTATCTTATCGAAAAAGGACATCAAGCAGCGAATGTTATTTGGGCAACCGGAAAACGCGCCGATCATACCATTACCAATCTTACAACTATTGTAAATTATAGAAATAAATTAAAAATCGTCCTACTCGACGATCATTCTAAAGTGCATCTTTTGCCATTAAAATTTGAAAAATGGTACACGGCCGATACTCCAATTTCCTTAATTCCTGTTGGAGAAGTAACCGGAATAACTACTGAAAATTTATTTTATTCCTTGCAAAACGAAGCGCTAACAATGGGCTATCGAACAGGAAGTAGCAATCATGTTATTCATGACGGTTTAGTAAAAATTGAACATGTTTCTGGTGATTTACTTTTGATGGAATGTTGGGATTAATATTTTTTTTAAGTTGTTATTTATTTCTTATATTTGAAATAGAGAAATGACAAAATGAAGCCCAAACCTACTCCCGAAAAAACGACCTTACATCCTAGAAATCCACATCGATTCAGATACGATTTTGAAAAACTAACCGCTAATTTACCCGAATTACAAAAGTATGTTTTTACCAACGAACAAGCAATTGGCTCGAGCGATAGCGAACAAGCGAAGCAAACCATCGATTTCAGCAATCCTGATGCGGTAAAAGCACTCAATAAAGCCATTTTAATTTCGGATTACGAAATCCAAAATTGGGATATTCCTCAAGATTATCTTTGTCCGCCGATTCCAGGAAGAGCCGATTATATACATTATATCGCCGATGTATTGGCTTCTTCAAACAATAGTGTAATTCCAGAAGGGGAAACTGTTGTGGGTTTGGATATCGGAATTGGTGCCAATTGCATTTATCCAATTATCGGAAATGTGGCTTATGGCTGGAGTTTCGTCGGAACCGATATCGATGAAAATGCTATTCAAAACTGCAAAACAATAATCAGTCAAAATCCAAAATTAATTGACGCCATTAGTTTACAATTGCAAACCGAATCGAGATACATATTCAAAAACATAATTCTTCCCGAAGATAAATTTGCTTTTACGATTTGCAATCCACCATTTCATAACTCCCAAGAGGAAGCCACAAAAGCGAGTTTACGAAAAGTAAATAACTTATCGGAAACAAAAATCACAAAGCCTGTTCTAAATTTTGGTGGTCAAAGTTCCGAGCTTTGGTGTGATGGCGGTGAAATCGGATTTATCACTCAAATGATTTACGAAAGTGTCAAATATCCTTTGCACTGTTTTTGGTTTACTACATTGGTTTCCAAAAAAGAGAATCTTCCCAACATTTATAAAACCTTAAGTAAAGTGGGAGCTGTTACTGTTAAAACTATCGATATGGCGCAAGGACAGAAAATAAGTCGCATTGTTGCTTGGACCTTTTTAAGTGAGAAACAGCAGAAGGATTGGAAGTTTTAAAAATTGGTCTTATTTAGGTTGTAATTATGATACATTTAGTTGAAATAGTGATACAGTAATTTTTAAAATTATAGTAATTTTCAACTTAATCCAATTTCACAATTATGTATAAATTATTCTTAAAGACCATTATACTTCTTTTACTTGTAAGTTGCGAAGCGGCTAAGGAAAAGGAAATAAATGATTATGTTTTTAAAAGAAAAAGCGATAAAAAATCCTATATCAATTCGTATAATAAATCATTACAACTTTGGGATGTACCTTATAAAGAAGAAAATGTTGTTACCAGTTTTGGTACAGCACATGTAATTGTATCTGGACCAAACGATGGGAAAGATTTAGTGTTGTTGCACGGAATGGACGCAAGTTCTACCATGTGGTTTCCTAATATTAAAGCGTTATCGAAAAACCATCGGGTTTATGCCATCGATTTTTTAAATGAAGTTGGGAAGTCACAATCAACAGAAAAATCACTTTCAAAAGAAGAGATTGTAAGTTGGTATACTGAAATTTTCAATCATTATAAATTAAAAGAATTTGCTGTAATTGGGGCTTCCAAAGGCGGATGGTTGGCTACATTATTAGCTTCCCAAAAAGGAAACAAAATCGATAAACTCGTATTGCTTAGTCCCGCACAGACCTTTCAGAATGTGGACAAGGCGGGTAAAGCATCGGCAGCATTGTTTCTAAAAATTTTTCCTAGCAAGAAAAAATTAAATAAAACATTAGATGCTTTTTCTTTTTATCCTGAAAAAATAAATCCTATTTATAAAAATCAATTTTATCTGGCAAACAAATATGGTAAATCCAGTTCCAATTTTTTGCAAATGCAACCCTTCTCGGACGACGATTTTAAAAAAATAACCATTCCAGTTTTAGTACTTATAGGCGACCATGATGTGATTAATTCCGATTTGAGTTTAACTCGTGCTCAGAAATTTTTAAGCAATTCAACAACAAAAACAATAACTAATGCCGGTCATTTTGTGAGTATAGATCAATCACAGACGGTAAATAAATTAATTGTTGATTTTCTAAAGTAATAAAAATCAGAAATCCCTTTATATTTCAATTTTGGATTTTACTTTGTAACTTCGTAACTTTAAAAACTCAGCTATTCAGTAACTAAAATTAGAATATTAATTAAAAAGAGATGGCGCCCGTACCTCGCAAAACCAATGAAATTCCAAGTCGTATCCGAATACCAACCTACTGGAGACCAACCGCAAGCCATTGAAAAATTAGCCAATGGGATTATCAATGGTGATAAATATCAGACTTTACTTGGTGTAACTGGCTCCGGAAAAACATTTACCGTTGCCAATGTTATTGAAGAAATACAGAAACCAACTTTGGTGTTGGCACATAATAAAACGTTGGCGGCGCAATTGTACTCGGAGTTCAAGCAATTTTTCCCCAATAATTCGGTGCAATATTTCGTTTCCTATTACGATTACTACCAACCCGAAGCGTATATTCCGGTAACGGGAACTTTTATTGAAAAAGATTTATCCATCAATGAAGAATTGGAAAAACTGCGTTTAAGTACGACTTCTGCTCTACTCTCGGGACGTAGAGATGTTTTAGTTGTCGCTTCTGTTTCCTGTTTATACGGAATCGGAAATCCGGTTGAGTTTCAAAAAAATGTCATTTCAATTCAAAAAAACGAAGTCATTTCCCGTACCAAATTATTACATCGATTGGTGCAAAGTTTGTACTCGAGAACGGAAGTTGAATTCACTCCGGGGACTTTCCGAATAAAAGGAGATATCGTAGAAATTTTTCCAAGCTATGCTGACGAACCTTTTCGAGTTCATTTTTTTGGTGATGAAATTGAAGAAATTGAAGCTTTCGATGCAAAATCATCTCGGGTTGTAGAAAAATATGAAAAACTAACCATTTATCCCGCTAATATGTTTGTGACATCTCCCGATGTTTTACAAGCTGCCATATGGGACATCCAACAAGATTTAATGAAACAAGTCGATTATTTCAAAGAAATTGGTAAACATTTAGAAGCCAAACGCTTGGAAGAACGTACCAATTTCGATTTGGAAATGATCAAAGAATTGGGCTATTGTTCTGGAATTGAAAACTATTCGCGCTATTTGGATAGACGACTTCCCGGAACGCGTCCTTTCTGTTTATTGGATTATTTTCCAGATGATTTTTTGATGGTGGTAGATGAAAGTCACGTCACAATTTCGCAAGTCCATGCCATGTATGGAGGCGATAGAAGTCGGAAAGAAAATTTAGTTGAATACGGATTTAGACTTCCTGCAGCCATGGACAATCGACCGCTAAAGTTTGAAGAATTTGAAGGCATGCAAAACCAAGTGATTTATGTTTCGGCAACGCCAGCCGATTACGAATTACAAAAATCGGAAGGGATTTATGTCGAGCAAGTCATTCGTCCAACAGGATTATTAGATCCAATTATAGAAGTACGTCCGAGTTTAAACCAAATTGACGATTTGATTGAAGAAATTCAAGTCCGTTGTGAATTGGATGAACGCGTTTTAGTCACGACTTTAACCAAAAGAATGGCAGAAGAATTGACCAAATACCTAACCAAAGTTGCAATACGTTGCCGCTATATTCACTCGGATGTAGATACTTTAGAGCGAGTAGAAATCATGCAAGATCTTCGAAAAGGTTTGTTTGATGTTTTGATTGGCGTGAATCTTTTACGTGAAGGTTTAGATTTACCAGAAGTGTCGCTTGTTGCGATTTTAGATGCCGATAAAGAAGGATTTTTGAGAAGTCATC
>JAYVFV010000268.1:0-2511 GCA_043772885.1 Flavobacteriales bacterium | reverse complement strand
ATGAAAACACCCGATTAATTTCCTATCTATCCAATGAAAACAAAGCACGAACTGGTTACCTTTCACTAACTCGTGGCGATGGCGGACAAAATTTAGTTGGTCCAGAATTGCGTGAATTGCTTGGGTTAATTCGAACGCAAGAACTTATCGAAGCGCGTAAAATTGACGGTGGCGAACAATTATTTTCTCGTGCCAATGACTTTGGCTATTCTAAAACTCCAGATGAAACACTTCAACTTTGGGATAAAGAGCAAGTGTTAAGTGATGCTGTTTGGGCAATTCGAAAATTCCAACCTGATGTAATTATCAATCGTTTTGATCATCGTTCACCAGGAACAACGCACGGTCATCATACGGCATCGGCCATGTTAAGTGCCGAAGCTTTTGATAAAGTCAACGATCCAACTGTTTTTCCAGAGCAATTAAAATTAGTCGCAACTTGGCAACCGAAACGTTTATTTTTTAATACGTCTTGGTGGTTTTATGGAAGTAGAGAAAAATTTGAAAAAGCCGATAAATCCAATTTAGCGCAACTGCAAACGGGAGTTTACTATGCTTCTATTGGAAAATCAAATCAAGAAATTGCAGCGTTGAGTAGAAGTCGCCACCAATCTCAAGGATTTGGTAGTACAGGAACCCGCGGGGAAGAAACGGAATATTTAGAATTTTTAAAAGGCGAATCCTTACAAGATAAAACCAATATTTTTGAAGGTATTGATACGACATGGAACCGCGTGACAAATGGAAAACCTATTGGTGAAATCTTAGCCAATGTGCAAAAGAATTTCGATTATAATAATCCGTCGGTAAGTATTCCTGAATTGGTAAAAGCGTATGATTTAATTCAGAAATTAAGTAATCCACATTGGAAGGAAATCAAATCCGAAGAAATAAAAAAAGTAATTGCTGCTTGTTCTGGATTGTATCTCGAAGCCGTTTCGAATACACAAGAAGCAATTAATGGTGCTACATTGGGTTTGAAAGTGGAAGTCATCAACAGAAGTAATATCGAAATGACTTTGAAATCAATTGCGTTGCCGAATGCTACGATTCCGTATGAATCCAAAAAATTAGAATTCAACAAAGGAACAACTTACGAATTTGATGTTATTGTACCTGATAATGAAAACTTCACTGCGCCGTATTGGTTAACCGAAAAAGGAACAATTGGAATGTATCGAGTAACCAATCAAAAAAACATTGGAAAACCGGATGTGATTCGCGATTTAAAAGCTACTTTTTTAATTGAAATTAATAATGTTGCCATTCCGTTTGAACGAAATATCATATACAAATACAACGATGATGTAAAAGGAGAAGTGTATCAACCGTTAGATATTGTTCCGTTAGTGACTTCCAAAATTGCCGAAAAAGTGTATATTTTTAATTCCGATAAACCAAAAACACTTAGTGTAACTGTAAAAGCCGGAAGAAATGCCATAGATGGGAAAATACGATTGGAAGTTCCGGATAATTGGTCGGTTGCTCCAAAAGAAATGGCTTTTTCATTGGCAAAAAAAGGAGAAGAGCAAATCGTTGACTTCACTGTTACACCTTCTAAAGAAGCTTCCGATGTAACTTTAAAAAGCAGCATTACTGTTGACGGAAAAGTGTACGACAAAGAAAAAATCGACATCAACTATGCACATATTTCAAAGCAAATGGTTTTAAAAACTTCCGAAACCAAAGCCATAAAATTAAATATAAAAACCAAAAACGAACGAGTTGCATATATTATGGGAGCTGGCGACGAAGTTCCGAAGTGTTTAACGCAAATGGGATATGAAGTAGTCCTTGTAAAACCAGACGAAATTTCGACAGAAAAACTTCAAAATTTTGACGTTGTTATCACTGGAATAAGAGCATACAATGTTGTGACAGCACTTGGCTTTAAGCAAAATATCTTATTCGATTTTGTAAAAAACGGCAAAACAATGATTGTGCAATACAATACTTTGGATGATTTTGTTACGAAAGACATTGCGCCATTTTCATTTAAAGTTTCCAGAGATAGAGTCACTGAAGAAAATGCAGAAGTCCGATTTTTAGTTCCAGATCATCCGCTATTAAATTATCCAAATAAAATTACATCCGACGATTTTAAAGGATGGAAACAAGAACAAGGATTGTATTATCCGAGTGAATGGGACAAAAATTTTACTCCGATAATCTCATCCAATGACAAAGGAGAAAGTCCGAAAAACGGAGCAATCCTTGTGGCAAAATACGGTAAAGGAAATTACATTTATACTGGTTTGAGTTTCTTTAGAGAACTGCCAGAAGGTGTTGCTGGTGCGTACCGATTATTAGCGAATATGATTGCAATAGGAAAATAATTATGGGAAAAGAAAATCGTTGGAAAATTAGTTATTCTTGGTTATTGATAATCAACATCATATACATCATCGTTTTTTTTATATTAATGCAAGTATTTTCGTAAGCCATGCAACAACTCGATTGGATAATTCTTAGTGTAACGCTACTATCGATAGTGGTTTACGGTGTTTATAA
>JAYVFV010000267.1:0-22801 GCA_043772885.1 Flavobacteriales bacterium | reverse complement strand
GGTAGTTGTTTTTAAAGCACCCAAATCGCCTACATCACTTCCTCTCACAAATTGATTCAAATCGATTACATTTTGAACCGTACCTTTTCCGTAAGTTTGTTTACTTCCAATAATGACAGCTCTTTTATAATCTTGCATGGCGGCTGCTAATATCTCTGATGCAGAAGCCGAAAATTCATTTACCATTATTACTAACGGTCCGTCCCATTTCACTGATTCATCTTTATCGTACAGCACTTCTTTTTTACCTGCTGCCGATTTAATTTGAACAATCGGTCCTTGCTCAATAAACAAACCTGCAATATCAACAACGGTTTTTAAGGAGCCGCCCCCATTGTCACGGACATCCATGATAATACCTTGAACACCTTCTTTTTTCAATCGTTCTACTTCTATAGCGATATCTTTACCTGCGTCTCTACTATTTTTATCTTCAAAATTAATATAGAATTTTGGCAAATAAATAATACCGTATTTTCCTTCATCTCTTTCTATAATACTTGATTTTGCGTACGTTTCTTCAATTTCAACTTCATCTCTAATAATGGCAATTACTTTAATTGTTCCGTCTGTTTTCTTTACAGTCAATCGAACTTCTGTCCCTTTTGGTCCTTTAATTTTTTTAACAACATCGTCCAAACGCATTCCGACTACTTCAATTGGTTCTTTATCACCTTGAGCAACTTTAAGAATAATATCGCCTGCCTCTAGTTCTTTTTCTCTCCACGCTGGTCCGCCAGAAATTAATTCTGTAATTTCTGTGAAATCATTTTTCTTTTGTAAACGTGCTCCAATTCCTTCTAACTTACCACTCATGCTGACATCAAAACGCTCTTTTTCATCTGGAGCAAAATACGAAGTGTGCGGGTCATATCGTGTAGCTATAGCGTTAATATATACCGAAAACCAATCTTCTCTATCCAAATCTTTTATAAATCCGAAATACTCATTCAACGATTTTAAACTACTGTCTCTACTTTCTTTTTCAAGTTGCTCGTTTGTTTTTGGTGCTTCGTCTTTTTCTTTATTGTTGCTATCCAAAAACTTTTTTTCTAACTCTGGCGTGTACTTAATGCCCATTTTTGTTTTGAATTCAGCAAGCCGTTCTTCTATAGTTTTACCCTTGTTTTTTAGTTTATCTTCTTCTAATTTTTGCTTGTCAACATACGTTGACAACGTTGATAATTTTACTTGTTTGCGCCATTTTTCTTTTAATTCACCAACAGTTTTAGCATAAGGCAATTCTTCGTAATCGGTATTGAATTCTTCCTCTGTTGTATAATTAAACGGTTGGTCAAGTATAGAAGCATAAAATGATTTTGTGTCTTCCATTCTTTTCATCAAACGAGTGTACGTCAAATCAAAGAAAGTCAAATCTTTTTTATTTATTTGATCATCAATTTGTAGTTCATACTTTGAAAATTCATCAATATCCGATTGCAAAAAGAAGCGCTTTGAAGGATCAAGCGCCGTGATGTAATCTTTATAAATTCCTTTGGATAAATTATCATCAATTACAGCCGGACTGTAATGTCCTTTTTCAAGAACATACGTTAAAAGTTCAAGCAATAATTTATCTTTTTCTGGATCGCTTTGTTGTGATTTCGGAATAAAACTCCATAATCCAATTGATAGAGCCATCACCAATAGCAGCACTTTATAATTCCTTTTCATATATTTAATTATTATATTCATTAATTTTTCATCGAATTTACATAAAATAGTATTTCATAATAACCCTTCTGTGCATAATTTTTTGTTAAAACAAAAATTCCATTCCACAACAATAAAGTTAAAGCATCAAAGTTATAAAATTTTGTGCTGTAATACTTATGAAAATAAGTACTTTTGTTACAACATATTTATAGAACAACATAAATTACATGTCTAAAAAACCTACGATTTTAGTTACAAATGACGATAGCATTTCGGCTCCAGGTATACGAGCTTTAATAGAAGTAATGTCGGAAATTGGAAATGTAATTGTTGTGGCGCCTGATAGTCCGCAAAGCGCAATGGGTCACGCTATAACAATTAATAGTACGTTACAAATTAATAAAATATCCAAAAATACTGATGCTATAATCGAATATAGTTGTTCTGGAACTCCTGTAGATTGTGTAAAAATTGCAGTGCATGAAATCTTAAAACACAAACCCGATTTATGTGTTTCTGGAATAAACCATGGCTCCAATTCATCCATAAATGTGATTTATTCTGGAACGATGAGTGCCGCTGTTGAAGCTGGAATAGAAGGAATTCCTGCCATTGGGTTCTCTTTATTGGATTATAATTGGGATGCTAATTTTGAAGAAATAAAACGATTTGTAAAAAAAATAGCTTTGGAAGTTTTAAAAAATAAACTCCCCGAAGGTGTCGTTTTAAACGTAAATATTCCCAAATTATCTGATAAAGAAATCAAAGGAATAAAAATTTGCCGTCAAGCAAAAGCGATTTGGAAAGAGCGATTTGACAAACGTCAAACACCAATGGGAAAAGATTATTATTGGCTTTCTGGCGAATTTGTAAATTTGGATAAAGGCGAAGACACCGATGAATGGGCATTAGCAAATGGCTATATTTCTATCGTTCCTGTTCAATTTGATTTAACAGCACATCATGCCATTCAGAATTTAAATAGTTGGGATTTTTAATTGTATCAAATGAAATACACTGACATACTTATAGGTTTTTTAATAGGTTTAATCACTGCTTTTTTGGGTGGTTTTTTGTTTTTAAATTTTTTCTCATCATTTAATTTATTTACCGATTTTAATTTTATTTTACAATCCGGAATTTTAGGAAAAGTTCTCAAATTAGGAGCGCTATTAAATCTTGGTGTATTTTTTTTATTATTAAAGTTCAATAAAGACGATATGGCTCGTGGTATCATAATATCGTTTGTAGTACTAACTCTTCTAGCTTTTTTTTTATAAATGAAATCGCCACTAATAAAAGTTTTTGCAAAAAACACTTCTAAATAGAACGGCGATACCATATATGACCACAAAAAAATAAATTTTACATATATGAAATACTACATAATAGCTGGAGAAGCGTCGGGTGATTTACACGGTTCGAATTTGATGAAAGCATTATATCAAGAAGATAGCAATGCCAACATCCGATTTTGGGGTGGCGATTTGATGCAAAATGTTGGCGGAACATTGGTTAAACATTACCGAGAACTTGCATTTATGGGCTTTGCAGAAGTGGTTATGAATTTAAAAACCATTTTCAAAAATATAAAAACGTGCAAAGACGATATTGAAAAATTCAATCCCGATGTAGTCATTTTTATCGATTATCCGGGATTCAATATGCGAATTGCCAAATGGGCAAAACAAAAAGGAATCAAAACACATTACTATATTTCGCCGCAAATTTGGGCATGGAAAGAAAACAGGATTGCTGCCATCAAACGCGATTTTGATAAATTATATGTCATTCTTCCTTTTGAAAAAGAGTTCTATGAGAAAAAACATCATTTTCCTGTTGAATTTGTTGGTCATCCATTAATTGATGCGATTCATAACCGAAAAATAATTGACGCTGCTCATTTTAAAAGTGAAAATCAACTCGATGATAAACCAATTATTGCCATTCTCCCTGGAAGTAGAAAGCAAGAAATTTCAAAAATGCTTGCCGTAATGTTGAGTGTGGTAAATGATTTTCCCGATTATCAATTTGTGATTGCTGGAGCGCCAAGTCAGGAATATTCGTTTTATGCACCGTTTTTATCCAATCCAAATGTGAAATTTATTTCCAATAAAACCTACGATTTGTTAAGTACTGCCACAGCTGCTTTAGTAACATCTGGAACAGCAACATTAGAAACTGCTTTGTTTAAAGTTCCCGAAGTTGTTTGCTACAAAGGCAATTGGATTTCGTATCAAATTGCAAAACGCATTATTACGTTGAAATACATTTCGCTCGTCAATTTAATTATGGATGAAGAAGTGGTTACCGAATTAATTCAAAACGACTGCAATTACAAAAGAATTAAACAAGAACTTACCCAAATTTTGGATGCCAATTCAAGAAATAAAATGCTTGCAAAGTATGAGGATTTGGAGCAAAAACTAGGTGGAATTGGAGCCAGTCACAAAACCGCTAAATTAATTGTCGATAACATTCGGTAATTGAATTAAAAAATCAATACCTTTATCATTATAAAACGCCCGACTTTGTAATTGTATTTACTTGCAATTACTAAGTAACATTACAATAAACGCCATTCAAATAACTTAAACGCCACGAAGTGAAAGTGTTACAATTCCCTTTAGTCAGAGTTACGCTCTTTTTTGTTTTTGGAATTCTATTTGCCCAAATAACAAAACCCAAATTGCATTTACTTTTCTTATTAGTAAGTAGTACATTTCTATTACTAATTTTCAGTTATTTTTTTTCAAAAAAGCGACCAATTCATAAATTGCACTTTGGTCTACTCACCTTTTTGACGTCTTTTTTAATTGGTGTTTTTACGTTGGTTACTGCTGTTCAAACCAACAATTCCAATCATTATGTCTATCAATTAAATCTGATAAAAAAAGACAATTTTATCGAAATTCTAATTAAAGAAAAATTAAAAACCTCCACTAAAAATGACCGATTCGTAGCACAAATCCATACTTTAAATGGTAAAAAAAGTTATGGTAAATTACTTGTCAATATTGCAAAAGACAGCACAACACATCCCATTGATATTGGAGCTCTTTTAAAAATTAAGGGTTCGATTTATTTAACTAAAAAACCGAACAACCCGAATCAATTTGATTATGCCAAGTATTTAGAAAATAAACAAATATACGGACAGATATATACCGATTATTCGCGTATAAAAGTCAATCAACATTTCGAAAAATCAATTGTCAATTATGCTAGTAAATTAAGAACTAGAATTATTCGCAATTTAGAAAAGAACCATTTTAATGAAACCGAATTAAACGTTGTTAATGCTTTAATTTTAGGACAACAACAAGACATTTCACAAGAAATAAATCGCGATTATCAATATGCTGGAGCTGTTCATATTTTGTCGGTTTCGGGATTGCATGTCGGGTTTATTTTGCTCTTTATTACTTTTCTTTTAAAACCCATTCCAAACACAAAAACGAATTCATTAGTAAAATTAATTATTGTTGTGATTTCACTATGGTCTTTTGGAATAATTGCGGGTTTAGCTCCGTCTGTAGTGCGTTCTGTAACCATGTTTTCGTTTGTAGCTATTGGACTATTTTTGCGTCGAAGTGTCAATATATACCATACGCTTTTAGTATCTGCGCTTCTTATTTTACTTTTTCAACCTTATTTTTTATTCGATGTCGGATTTCAATTGAGTTATTTAGCGTTGTTTTTTATCGTTTGGTTGCAACCTTTATTGACTTCCATTTGGACTCCAAAAAACAAAGTCATTACTTATTTTTGGGAAATTATAACCGTTTCGTTTGCGGCACAGATAGGTACTTTTCCGCTAAGTGTTTATTATTTTCATCAGTTTCCTGGATTATTTATTGTGACTAATATTATTATTATTCCGATGTTGAGCATTATTCTTTGCCTTGGAGTTGTAGTCATGGTTTTAGCTGCTTTTGATTTTGTTTGGACACCACTTTTAAAAACACTCGAATGGAGTATTTGGTTGTTAAATAAAATCATAAGTTGGGTGGCATCGTTTAAGGATTTCGTTGTAAAAGACATTTCATTTAATTGGTTAATGATGTGTTGTAGTTACTTGTTGATTTTTAGTTTGATCATTTGGTTTATGAAACCAACATATAAAAAATTAATTGTCAGTTTAGTTACGATTGTACTCTTACAAATAACTGTTTTACAAACCAAATACAGCAATCAGAAAAAAAGTGAATTTATTGTTTTTAATAAAAAGAAAAACACCATTATTACAGAAAGAAATGGTAATAAAGTAACGGTTTTTGCAACTAAAAACTTTGATAATAACAACGTTTTAAAATCGTATTTAGTGGCTAATTTTTGTAAAATTCAAGATAAAAAAGCAATCTCCAATTTGTATTATTTTAAAAATAAGAAACTCCTCTTATTGGATAGTTCGGGCGTTTATTTGGCTATTGTAAAACCAGACATTGTATTGCTTACAAGCTCACCAAAAGTAAATTTAGAGCGGCTTTTTATTGTGTGGAAACCACAACAAGTTGTTGTAGATGCGTCCAATTATAAATCGTATATAAAATTGTGGAAGGAAACGTGTAGAAAAGAAAAAATCCCTTTTCATGATACTCCAGAAAAGGGATTTTATAAGTTATAATTACGAATTTTTCGCTTTGGATTTTTTCGCTTTGGGTTTTTTTACCGCTACAGGTTTTGGATCAGGAACAAAATTAGCTAAAGCTTTATCGGCATTTGCTATCCAAACACTTGGTCCGCCTGCCAAATAACCTGACTCTCCTAACTTTTCAAAATTTGTTTTTCCGTCTTTAATAGTTGGTTTTACAAACCTAACTGCTGGATATCCTGCAATTGCAAACATTTGTTGCATTTGACTATTCTGCAATTTTATAGCATCACTTTGTGGTGTTCTTCTAGGGAAATCAAGTTCTACTAAAACCACTTTTTCTTTCGCCCATTTTGTAAATTCTGGTGTTCTAAAAACCTCCGATTGTAAACGAATACACCAACCACACCAGTCACTTCCTGTGAAAAATAAAAACAAAGGTTTTTGTTCTTTTCTAGAAATTTCTGTTGCTTTGTTTAAATCGGTGTGCCAAGTTAATTCTTCTTGTGCTTGAGTTGCAAAACCCGTAATCACTAATAATGCTGTAATAAATATTTTTTTCATTTTTTATATACTATTTTAAATTTGAGTGGCGAAATGTAAGTAATTTATTTTACTTCTTGCATTAATTTTTTAATTAAAGGTGTAAAAACAATTAAAATTGCACCCGAAATTAAGGCATAGATAGCCAACTGATAATATCCGTCAGTATATCCTTGCAATTTTGTTGCTAACGATGCGTTTTCATCTGGAGATGACATTCCGGCTCCTAATAAACCCGCTGCATACTGTCCGTAAGCACTTGCTAAAAACCACATTCCCATCATCATTCCCGATAATCGTTTTGGTGATAATTTAGTCATGATAGATAATCCAATTGGCGATAGACATAATTCGCCAAACGTAATCACAAAATAAGCCAGCGTAAATACATTCAACGACGTAACTCCGTTAGCATCAGCAAAGAATTTAGTGTAATAAAACACATAAAAAGCCGCTGCCAAAAACAAGAATCCCAATCCAAATTTAATAACGGTATTGGGTTCGATTTTCTTTTTTGCCATTCCTAGCCAAAGTAATCCTAAAATCGGACTGAAGATAATTACAAATAAAGAGTTCGCTGTATTGTTGACTATGTTAGGATTAATTTCAAAAGACAACAAATTAGGATGCAGATTGTCTTTGGCAAATAGCGCTAACGAACCGCCACTTTGTTCAAAAAAAGCCCAAAATATTATCGAAAAAATGATAAACACAAAAGCAGCAATTAATTTTTTCTGTGCTTTTATTTCCTTCTCCTTATAGGTTTCATATAAAAAATATAAAATCGCCAAAGGTCCAATAGTATACATGAAATAATCGGTATAATCGGTATTTTTTATCATCATAAAAATGAGCGGAATACTAATTAACGAACCGATATAAACGGCAATTTCTCTTGTTTTTCTTTTGTTTTCAGGTAATTTTAAAAGCGGTGAATCACCAATTGGTCCTAATGTTTTTTTGGTTATTAAAAACGTTACCAAACCAATAAACATTACAATGGCTGCGGATAGGAAAGCGTAACTCCAACCGAAATCTTCACTTGTTCCTAAATACACACATAAAGCTCCACCAAGTAATGCTCCGATGTTGATACCCGAATAGAATAATCCGAAACCAGCGTCTCTCCTGCTATCCCCATCTTTGTACAACTCCCCTACCATGGAGGAAATATTTGGTTTAAAAAAGCCGGTTCCGATTATCGATAATGTAATACCGAGGTAAAACATGTCTTGTGGCGAAAAGGCAATGATTAAATTTCCTAAAATCATTACAATTGCACCAAAAAATAACGACTTTTTGAAACCTAATATTTTATCGGCAAAAATTCCTCCTATAAAAGTGAAAGCGTAAACAAAAGCTTGAATAGCACCGTATTTTAAATTGGCTTCTTTATCGGATAATGATAATCCCAAAACCTGATCGGCCATAAAAATGGTTAAAACACCTCGCATTCCGTAGAAACAAAAACGTTCCCACATTTCAACTAAAAATAAATACCAGAGTTGTTTTGGATATTTCCCTTCAAAATTTTGAATCTGTTCAAGTGTAATTTCTGTTTTCATATTTTTTTAATTTATGCCTTTTTCTTTCATTACTTTATTCAATTGTTTTAGTAAGGCAAACATTAACAAAGTGGCAAATAGCAATAATCCAAAATTTACCCAAAAGAAATCAGCTTTGTCATCATATGTATCCCACATACTTGCTAAAACGCCGCTTAATTTATTTCCTATTGATGTAGATAAAAACCAGCCTCCCATCATTAAAGACGTAATGTTTTTTGGACTTAATTTAGATACTACCGACAATCCCATCGGGCTGAGAAATAGTTCTCCAATAGTAATAACACCATAATTAGCAACCAACCACCAAACACTTACTTTTTCTGTTCCGTTGTTTCCAATGTGAACGGCGGCGACCATTACCAAAACTGATAAAGCGGAGATTAACAATCCGAATGCGATTTTTGTAGGTGTTGTTGGTTCTTTTTTTCTGCTTCTTAAAAAAGTAAAAAATGCGACGATTAATGGCGTTAAGATAATGACCCAACCCGGATTTATCGATTGGCTTAAATTGGTTGCCCAAACACTTATTTTACTGCCTTCTTGAGGTAATTTTTCTTTTGCAACATTTCTAAAATAGATTGGATAATCTTCTACTTTTACTACTTCTCCATTCTCTTTTTGAAGTCGGAATTTATCATCATACAATTCTGTTGATGCTTTTTCGTACGTGATTTCTTTTGATTGAACCAAGGTAGAAAACACTTTTTCGGTGGTTCCGGTAACTTCTCTATCAGTGTAACGATCTGCCCAAGTTGTTAAGGCTGAACCATTCAATTTGAACACAGCCCAAAACAATATTACTACAGCAAAAATAGACAGTAATGCTCCGATGGGACGTTTGTCTTCGACTTTGGCTTTGGCATACAAACTTCCGTAAAAGAAAATCACTGGAATACACGCAAATATAAACGCATCGGTACTATCAGATCCAAAAACATAACTATTCAAATTAGTATCCGATTGAACACCTTTTAGTAACCATCCGATAACTCCAAAAATAACTGATGGTAAAAGAATGAACAATACAATTTTGTAAAATGGCATATCGCCTTCTTGGGTTCCTTTTTTGGCAGTTTTATCTCCGTAATGTTTGGTTCCGAGTAAAAAGACAATCACACCCACAAACATTCCAACTCCAGCTGCCATAAATGCATATTGCCATCCTAACAGGATTTGTAAAGCTGCGCCAAAGAAGTTACAGATGAATGCTCCGACATTAATTCCCATATAGAAAATATTGTAGCCTTCGTCTTTTTTATCTTTGTATTCCTCATCATTATAAAAATTTCCTAATAAGGTGGATATATTGGGTTTGAAAAATCCATTTCCAACAATAACCAAAGTCATTGCAACATACAGCATTGGCAAACTGTGAATTCCCATCATAAAATAACCTGCTCCCATCATCAATCCTCCAATCACGATTGATTTTCGATAACCCAAATAACGGTCGGCAACCAAACCGCCAACAAACGGCGTTAAGAAAACGAGTGCGATAAAAGTGCCATATAAGTCGGACGCTTCTTTTTCGGTCATCGCAAAACCAGCTTCGACATCTTTAAGATAGAGTGTAAAAATTCCAATCATTAAATAATAACCAAAACGTTCCCACATTTCGGACAAAAACAAATAAGGCAGTGCTTTAGGATGACTTTTCCACATAATTTTTAGGATTTAAAAAAAACAAACCTACAACTCGCCGAAGCGAATTGTAGGTTTGAAAGATATAAAAAATATTTTTAAAAATGTTATCTATCTAAATCAGGAATTACTTCAACATGATCATTGTGTTGCATTTTTTGCAACCAAGAACTCAAAACAAATAAAATTGCCGCAGCAACTCCTGTCATGATAATGAACAACATGAAAAACTCATATAAATTAGTAATTTGAAATCCTAAAAAAGAAGGATAAACAAGCGGTTCTGTAGTAGCTTCTGCTCCAGCTGTAGGAGGAATTAAAGCACTTAAAGTACCTGCAAATTTATTAGCGGCAGCATTCGCCAAAAACCAAGTCCCCATCATTAAAGAAGACAGACGTAGCGGAGCCAATTTTGAAACCATTGACAATCCGATTGGCGATAAACATAATTCTCCCATTGTATGAATTACATATAAAGCGATTAGCCACCACATAGACACTTTATCTTCAACGCCTAATCCTTTTACTGCAATTGCTATAACAATATAACCTAAAGCAACTAATGCTAAACCAATTGCCATTTTTTTAGGTGAAGATGGTTCTAATTTTCTAGCGTAAAGAAATCCCCAAATTATAGTAAAAATAGGAGCCAAAGCAATAACCGCTAATGGATTAACCGATTGAAAATAAGAAGCAGGCATTTCCCAACCAAAAAGAGTTCGCTCTGTTTGTCTATCGGCAAATAATGTTAATGATGCTCCCGCTTGTTCAAAAGCGCCCCAAAAGAAAATTACAAAAAAGGCCAAAATAAAAATTACAATAATTCTTTGCATTTCAATTTTATTTAAGCTTTTATCACTTAATATCAATATTGGCATAATAATCATTGCACCATATATAAAATAACTAATAATGTCAAGATCATTTTTGAACATTTGCTTAAAATTCAGCATAAAGAAAATGATACCAATTGAACCAACTATAACTAGCATGTTTTTTAAATCTAATTTTTTCACAGGTAAACCAATGTGTTTTCCTTCTTCAGAAATTAAATATTTTTTTTGAAACATAATGAATGCTGCTAATCCAATTAACATACCTATACAAGCGGCAAGGAATCCCCATTTGAAATCCATTGAACCACAAATTAGCGGAGAAAAGAATGCACCTAAATTAATTCCCATATAGAAAATAGTAAAAGCACTATCAATTCTTCTGTCATTTGCAGGATACAATTGACCTACCATCGTTGAAATATTTGGCTTAAAAAAACCGTTACCAACAATAAGTGCTGTCAAACCTGCCCACATTAATGAAACACCACCTTCTGCACCTGCAGAAGCACTTAAAAACATAAAGAATTGTCCAATTGCCATTAAAAAACCACCAATAACAATACTTCTTCTATTTCCCAAAAATTTATCACAAAGATACCCTCCTAAAAGCGGTGTTAGATACACTAATCCTGTATAGCTTCCGTAGATTTCCGAAGCACTAGCATCTGACATTAATAACACTTTTGTCATAAATAGAATAAAGATTGCTCTCATTCCATAATAACTAAATCGCTCCCACATTTCTGTGAAGAATAGGAAGTACAATCCCTTTGGATGTCCTGTTTTTACTGCTGTTTCACTCATAATTTTAGTTTTAGTTTGTTTTGGTTAATTATA
Organism: Flavobacteriales bacterium; assembly: GCA_043772885.1. Lineage (GTDB taxonomy): Bacteria > Bacteroidota > Bacteroidia > Flavobacteriales > Flavobacteriaceae > Flavobacterium. Next base: position 11,126 of record JAYVFV010000267.1, on the reverse strand, counting down.
GTTTTTCTTTAATATAGTTCGTCATCTTGTTAAACAATTGCATTCTGGTTTTTCCTCCAGAAATACCGTGGCTTTTATCGGGATAAACCGCCCAGTCAAATTGTTTATTCGCCTGAACTAAGGCTTCAATCATTTGCATCGAGTTTTGAACATGAACGTTATCGTCGGCTGTTCCGTGAATTAAAAGAAAATTTCCTTTCAATTTACTCACATGATTGATTGGCGAATTTTCGTCATAACCGTTTGCATTTTCTTGCGGCGTTTGCATATAACGTTCTGTATAAATGCTGTCATAAAAACGCCAGTTGGTAACTGGAGCCACAGCAATTGCCATTTTGAAAACATCAGCACCTTTTAAAATGCAATTACTTGCCATAAATCCGCCATACGACCATCCAAATATACCAATTCTAGTTTTATCAACGTAAGCATAATTTCCGATGACTTTTGCAGCGTCAATTTGGTCTTCTACTTCGTATTTCCCTAATTCTTTTTGCGTGCATTTTTTGAAAGCAGCACCTTTAAAACCAGTTCCTCTTCCGTCAACGCAAGCAATAATATAACCTTGTTGCGACAACATCATAAACCACATATCATTGGTGTCTAACGATTTATTGGCTACTTGCTGTGAACCTGGACCCGAATATTGAAACATAAAGACTGGATATTTTTTTGTTGCATCAAAATCCATTGGCTTAATCATCCAAGCGTTGAGTTGGTGTCCTTTTTCGGTTGTAAGTTCGAAAAATTCTTTATTCGGTAAATTGTATTTTTTTAATTTTTCAGATAAATCGTTGTTGTTTACAATGGATTGAACTTCTTTTCCGTCTTTAGCATTGTTTAAAGTATACGAAGTTGGAGAAGTGGCGCTTGAATAGGTATTGATAAAATACGTATAATCGGGACTGAAAGTCGCGTTATTTGTACCTATTTGCTGCGATAATTTTACTTTATTTTTTCCGTCTAAAGCAATTCGGTACACATCTCTTACAATCGAACCATTCTCGACCGATTGATAAAAAACGGTTTTTGTTTTTTCGTCAAAGCCATAATAATTGGTTACTTCCCAATTTCCTTTGGTGACTTGGTTTTTTAATTTTCCGGTTTTATCGTACAAATAAATGTGGTTGAAACCATCCTTTTCGGAAGTCCAAATAAAACTATTGTCTTTTAAAAATGTGAGATTGTCAGTAACGTCAATATACGCTTTGTCTTTTTCATTCAAAACTACTTTAGCAGTTCCTGTAGTTCCATTCACAAAAATCAAATCCAAATTATCTTGATGACGATTTAAAACTTGTGCGCATAAAACATTGGCATCATTGGTCCATTTCATTCTGGCAATGTAGAAATCAGAATAATTTCCAAGATCAATAGCTTTAGTTAATTTACTCGCAACATCATATACAAATAAAGAAACCAAAGCATTTTTTTCTCCTGCTTTTGGATATTTAAACGTTTCAACCTTTGGATACAACTCTTTTTTATAAATGTTCATTGAAAATTCGGGCACATCACTTTCATCAAATCGAATGTAAGCCAGCTTGTCGCTTTTGGCATTCCAATCAAAAGCACGAACAAAGGCAAACTCTTCTTCGTATACCCAATCGGTAATTCCGTTAATAATACTATTTTTCTTTCCGTCATTCGTAATGGGAACGCTTTGGTTGTTCGCCAAATAATAGATATACAAATTATTTTCTTTCGCATAAGCAATTTTGGCACCATCGGGAGAAAAAGTGGCTTCTTGTACTTGTTCGAACAATTTGCTCAATTTTTTAGAAACGGTATTGTACAGATAATAATCGGCAGTAAACGAATGGCGAAAAATAGAATTGGAATTATTGGCGATGAGAATTTGTTTTTCATCAGAGCTGAAAGTGTAACTATCGATTCCGTCTTTCAATTCTGGGAAGTCTTTAGCGTTTATAAGAGTTGACACTTTCTTTAAAGTTGCATAATCGTACAAATCGATTTGCTGTGTTCTCGAAGCGCGGTCTGCGTTTAAAACTGTATATTGATTGGTGTTTTTCATGGCTTGCAATTCGTCCATTCCTTTGGCGCGAAAAGCTCCCGAATAAATTTCTTCAACTGTTATTTTTTGTTGGGAAAGAGCCGAAAAACAAATGAATAGAAAGAGCGTGATTAGTTTTTTTGATTGCATTTTTTTTATTGATTTTAAAACAGTTCAATTTTAGTGAAAAAATTGCAAATAATGGCATCTTTTTATGTTAAAAGCGATTTAGCTTGGATGAAATCGACAGAAATCAATAGCTAAAACATCCGAATTGAGGGACAATTTTCTTTATCTTTGCTCCAAATAAGTCACTAATTATTTAAAAATGAATAACGCAGTCGCCGGGTTTTCTAAGTTATCGAAAGAAGAAAAAATCAATTGGATTACCAATGAATATTTTTCGAATCAACGTGAAGCCCAAGCTATCATCAAGCAATACTGGAATAGTGACGAAAAACTCCAAAAACTTCACGATGAGTTTATAGAAAACACCATTACCAACTTTTATTTACCGATGGGAATTGCGCCCAACTTTTTAATCAATAACAATTATTATTCAATTCCTATGGTGATTGAAGAAAGTTCTGTTGTAGCAGCGGCGGCAAAATCGGCTAAATATTGGAGTACGCGTGGCGGATTTAAAGCTACGGTTTTAAGTTCCGAAAAAATTGGTCAAGTGCATTTTATGTATAAAGGCGATGTTAAAAAATTAGAGCAATTCTTTTCAGAAATTAAATCCAGTCTTTTCGTAGCAACCGAAAGCATTACCAAAAACATGCAAAAGCGAGGTGGCGGAATTACCGATATCGAACTTCGTAATAAAAGCAACCAATTAGCAAATTACTTCCAACTTCATGCAACGTTTGAAACGAAAGATAGTATGGGAGCAAATTTTATTAATTCGTGTTTAGAGCAATTTGCGAAAACATTAAAAGAAGAAGCTCAGAATTACATTGATTTTTCTGACGAAGAAAAAGACATTCAAGTGGTGATGAGTATTTTGTCGAATTACATTCCGAATTGCATTGTTCGTGCCGAAGTTTCTTGTAAAGTTGCTGATTTAGCAGATAAAAACATCACCAATCCAATTGGCTTTGCCGAAAAACTCATAAACGCAATTCAGATTGCTGAGATTGAACCTTATCGTGCCGTTACGCACAACAAAGGAATTATGAATGGTGTTGATGCTGTGGTGTTAGCAACCGGAAATGATTTTCGAGCTGTAGAAGCGGGAGCTCATGCGTATGCTTCCCGAAACGGTTCGTATTCGAGTTTGTCTCATGCCAAAATTGAAAATGATATTTTTACGTATTGGATTGAAATTCCGTTAGCTTTAGGAACTGTTGGCGGATTGACATCATTGCATCCTATGGTGAAAATCGCACATGAAATCCTCGGAAAACCGTCTGCTCAACAGCTAATGCAAATCGTAGCTTCAGTAGGATTGGCGCAAAATTTTGCTGCGTTGCGTTCGTTAACTACAACTGGAATTCAGGAAGGCCATATGAAAATGCACATCAATAATATTCTGAATCAATATCAGGCAACTGAAGAAGAGCGAAAAGCAATTTCAAAACACTTTAAAGAAAATACGATTTCGCATTCGGCGGTTGTTGGTTTTATTGATAGTTTGAGGAAATAAGAGGAGATTGCTTCGTACCTCGCAATGACAGATACTGAAACAAGTTCAGCATAAATGAAAAAAACATTCTACAGTAACGGAAAATTATTAATCACAGGAGAATATGTTGTTCTTGATGGCGCGATTGCATTGGCTTTACCAACAAAATTTGGTCAGAATTTAATCATTGAAGCAGCTGAAAATAATATAATACACTGGAAAAGTTTTGATTATGATGGTAGCATTTGGTTTGAAGATACGATTCCGTTTTCATCTATAATTCGGAAAGAAAGATTTGATGACAGTCTCAACATAAAAAATACATTAATAGAAATATTACATGAAGCGTATTTAATCAATTCTGATTTCATTGCCAATTCAAAAGGATATGTTATCACAACCGAATTGACGTTTCCTAAATTTTGGGGATTAGGTACTTCTTCAACCTTAATAAACAATATTGCGCAATGGTTAGAAATTGATGCTTACGAACTACTTAAAAGAAGTTTTGGAGGTAGTGGTTATGATGTAGCTTGTGCTCAAACCAATTCGGCAATTACGTATCAAATTGTAAACGATAAACCTGTGGTGGAAAAAATTGCTTTTCATCCAAACTATACCAATAAAATACATTTTGTTTATCTCAACAGAAAGCAAAATAGCAAGACGGCGGTACTTTCTTATTTTAATAATCAAAATGATGTTGGGAAAACAATTCCGATAATAAATCAAATTACACAAGCTGTAATTGAAGCGGAAGACCCAAAGCGTTTTGCTTTAGAACTTAAAAAGCACGAAATAGCATTGAGCACTCTTTTAGAACTTCGAACGGTGCAAGAAGCATTATTTGAAGATTTTAATGGCGTTATTAAAAGCTTAGGTGCTTGGGGTGGCGATTTTGTGTTGGTGATTTCTAAAGAAAATCCGACCAACTATTTTAAGGAAAGAGGTTATGAGATTGTAATTCCGTATCACGAAATGATTTTGTAAATCTTAATTCATTATAAAACCTTTTAATACCACGTCTTTCCCGCACAGGCGGGAATCCATCTTTAGGGCTTGGATTTCCGCCTGCTCGGGACCCGAGAGCTTTGCTCGAACTGGCGAAGCAAAGACGCAATAGGGACAAAAAAAATCCCAACTCATAAAAACAAGTTGGGATTTTTTATATTTAAATGTAGATTAGTAAAAGTCTAATCTATTATCTTCAATTTCAGCATCGCTTTTTAAAGCTCCGATTACTCTACCAGCAGCTTGAGAAGCATTCCCTTTTAGTTTATTTACATAATCGGTATACTTTGGAAGTTTTGGTGCTTTTACAATTGATTTTGCTCTTACCACAAATACACCCATATTTCCTTCAATAGGAGCCGAAGTTTTACCAGCAGCTAAACCAAATGCAGCGCCAACTACTTTTTGTTCTACTCCAATAGCTCCAACAGTTGGATTTTCTATTGTAGCATCAATTGCTTGTTCTACCTTAGTTTTATTGGCAGCAGCAATAGCTTCAAGTGAACCACCTTTCATTTTTGCAATAATTTTCACTGCTTTTTTCTCGTTTTTAACCAAACCTTCGATCATAGGTTTTGCCTCTTCTACTGACATTAATCCTTTTTCATAGATTTTTGACAGTTTTGCAATAACATGACCAACGTTAACGATTTCAAAACGTTTTACATCACCGATCTTTGTACCATCAGTATAAGCCCATTTTACAATTTGTCTTTGATTACCAACGGAACCAAAATTTTCATCCATTGGTTTTGCTTTTATAGCAGGATTTACAGTAAGTTTAGCTGCTTTTGCAACGACTGCAAAATCTTTTTCATTCGCATCCATTTCAAATTTAGTAGCAGCAGCATACGCTTTATCTATGGTTTCTTGCGATGGTTCGATTTTTTGTCCTAAAGTTGCCAATCGAATTGCATCTTGTTTGTCTGTTACATTAATAATGTGGAAACCAAAATCAGTTTCTACTAAACCAATTTTCCCAACTGGATTATTGAAAACAAAATCATTAAAAGGTTTTACCATTTGACCTGGTGCAAAAACACCTAAATCTCCACCTTGTTGTGCCGAAGAATCGTCAGAGTTTGTTAGCGCAAGTATAAAGAAATTCGATGGACTAGCTAATGCTTGAGCCAATAATGATTCTGCTTTTGCTTTTGCTTGTTCTTTGGTTCTTTTTTCTTTTTTATTCGGAACTTGTGTTCCTTCATAGCTAATTAAAATATGACTCGCTTTTGCTTTTGCTCCCGCTTTTCTTCCCGTAACTTTAGAAATACAATAAAATTTACCATTCATATACGGTCCGTATACTTCACCTGTTGGTGTTGCAAAAAGTTTATCAGCGTCTGCTACTGGTAAATCTTGTTTTGATTTATAAACTGTATCGTAAGGAACATCCGAATTAGCAGCGATGAAATCGGCTACATTTGGAGTTGTTCTAAAACTTGTTGAATCGGTTGCAGTAAGAAACGCATTGATTTTTGTTTTTACTTCTGCTTCATCTTTTACAGATGGTTTATCTTCTATTAATACATATTCTATTTCACGAGTTCCTTCCGATTTATATCTTTTTTCATGTTTTTTCATGTACTCAATATAATCAGCATCGGTAAGTTTAATATCGCTATCTTTAACAGAAGAATACAATACAGAAACATAATCAAAACTAACTTTATTTGTTTCTAACTCATATTTAAATTTACCTTCCGCGTTGGTAGAGTACATACCCGCTTTAACCATTGTAGAATAAATTTGGTATTTACAATTTAATACAGCATCTTTTTCTCTATCGATTAAATATTGTTCTTGACCAGGATTCGATTTAAAAAACTCTTTGAATTTATTCAAATCAAATTTTCCCAATTCATTTTGGAACATTTTATTTTGACCAATATTAGGGTCTTTAGAAAAATTATCAATAATGTGTTTATCGCCTATGCGAATGCCAAGCTTATCAAATTCTTCATTAAGTAATGCAATTGATGTTTCTTGATCCCAAACTTGGTTCGCTGCTTGCATTTGTGAAACAGGTTGTCCTTGTTGCCCATTTTTTTCAAGGTTTGCTACTTTAACTCTAAATGCTTCAAACGGAATATCTTTTCCATTAACACTACCAACATCAGTAGATTGTTGACCAAAAGTTCCGCCTTGGATAAAATCTCCAACAACAAAAGCCAATAATGAAAAACCTATTACTATTAAAAGTAAGGCTGAACGTTGTCTAATTTTTTGTAAAACTGCCATTTCTATATCTGTTAATTTTTATTTCAGTTTGCGAAAATACAATTATCTGTGAAATAATAATAAAAGTGACCTTATATTTTACAATAAAAAGTGATTTTTTTTATTTTGTTAGTCAGTAATTGTCATTTTTACCAATTCTATTTTGGTATTTGAGGCTTCTTCGATTAAAAAATGAAAATTATCGATGACAATTTTATCGCCTTTTTGCGGAATTTCTTTTGAAAAATCGACAATAAATCCACCTAAAGTTCCGTAAGAATCATTTTCGGGAATCGTAAGTTTGTATTCTTCATTGATATATTCAACATCCAAACGAGCTGAAAATAAATACGTGTTTTCGTCCAACTTTTTTTCGATAAGCTGTTCGTCGTTGTCGTGTTCGTCTTCAATTTCGCCAAAAAGTTCTTCAATAATATCTTCAACAGTTATAATTCCGGAAGTGCCGCCGTATTCATCCAGAATTATAGCAACACTTTTTCTTTTCTTAGTTAGTAGATTTAACACATCTTTTACAAAAATCGTTTCCGGAACAAACTCAACCGGAATCATAATCGATTTGATGCTTTTAGGTTTTTTAAACAATTCGAAAGAATGCACATAGCCTAAAATATCATCAAGCGAATTTTGATAAATGAGTATTTTAGAATAGCCCGTTTGAACAAAAAGTTCCCTTAACTGCGTAATTGAGTTATGCAATTCTACCGCAACCAATTCGGTTCTTGGCGTCATAATGTCTCGGGCTTTAACGCCTGAAAACTCTAAAGCATTTTGAAAAATCTGAATTTCAGAATCTACTTCTTCGTGATCTTCAACAGAACTCATTTGTTCGTTGATATAATTTCCTAATTCTACTTTACTAAAAAAAGACGGCAGATAATCGCCTTCTGTTTTAAAGAATTTTTTTAAAATAAAATCGGAAATCCATATAATGAATGTCGATATATAATTAAAAAAAATATAAAAAACATAACTCGGAACAGCAAACAACTTCATCAAGCTATTGGCATAAATTTGAAAAAATACTTTTGGTAAAAATTCGGATGTAATTAAAACAATTAAAGTAGAAATTATGGTTTGAATTAATAAATTTGAAAAATCGGTTAAATGATAATTCAATGAATGGATTTGTTTCATTATCAAATCGCCCATAAAAAATCCGTAAACTACCAACGAAATATTATTTCCAACAAGCATTGTAGCAATGAATTTTGATGGCTTTTCGGTAATTTTTGTTAAGATTTTGGAAAGAAAATTATCTTGTTTTTTTTCAATTTCAAGATAAATTTTGTTGGAAGAAATATACGCTATTTCCATTCCGGCAAAGAAAGCACATAACAATAAACACAGTATTATTATTGCTATTTCCATTTACGGATTGGTTTGGTTGTTTTGATTCGTTTTGCTCTGTTCGGCTCCGCCTCGGGTGTTTTGATTATTTCTGTCTGCGAATTTCTTGTCGAAACGATTTCTGAAGAAGTACATAAAAAAAGCAGTTCCAGAAAGAACAAGCTCTAACCATGGTTCGCCAGTATCATTCCATTTCTGATATGCAGCGTAAAGCATAACAAAACCAATGATAAGATAAAGGTATTTTGTGATTCTAAGATAGTTCATAGTGTTATGGGTTTTCAAAAACTTCTCCCGAAATTTTTTGCGAATTAATAATTTTAAAATCTTTGCTAAAATCGATTCCTTCACCAAAAGAAACGCCTTTTGGGTCTGTAAATTTATATCTTTTTTCGGTATAAAACCACTCGTTTTTTTGATCGAAATACAATTGCTCGGTTTCTAATAATTGTCCGGTTTCATTACTGATTTTTACATTTCCTTGCAAATCGATAATGTCGGTAGCTTTATAGGAAACCGCATATTTAGAAGTCACGAATGTTTTTTTAACATTTTCATCAAAAAGCGTGACGTTAATTCCGTTAGGGAATTCGGTAAATGGAAAATCAGCAACAGCAAAATCAAGCATTTTCGGACTTACCAAAATCGCTTTTATTTTTCCCGAATCGGTGTATTTTAAATTGATGGAATCGGCTTCACCAGTTGGCGTAAACTCCGATAAATTGGATCGTTGTACTTCTTTAAAATTACTTTCACAAGAAACCATCGATACCAAAATTATCGAAACTGTAAGAAAAGAAATTGCGCTATTTAATGGGAATTTCATTTGTTAAAACTGTATCGTTTCATTTATCCAACAACCAATTGTAACCTTTCCTCCTGCTTTTTGAATTTGCTCTAATTCAGCTTTAGTCGGACTGTTTTTAGCATATTCTTTTGCCATTTGATCGGCTGTTGCTTTTAATCTTGGTTCTACCTCAGCGGCTTTTTGAGCCGTTTGATTTGCCAAATGATAAATCGCTTTTTGTACAATAGAAGTTGTCCCACATTCAGCAACCGAATTGGAATACAAATTGGCTAAAAACATAGCATACGAACCGTTTTTAGCGTCGTTTTCTATTGCTGATAAAATCATGTTTCGAGCTGCTGCTTTATCAGTAGCTGCAATTATGGAGGCAGTGGTAAAATACGTTTTTGCCTTTTCTGCTTTGTCTGTGGTTAATGTTGCCGATAGCTCGAAATACTCAACTGCTTGTTTTATATTTCGGTTTTTAAGATTGTAATTTCCCAAATGATACGCCGATTTTGACGTGGGTTGCAATTGATATAATTGTGTTGCTACTTTTCCGAAAATTGGAGATGCTGCACATTTGTCGGAAAGTAAATTCGCCGTTGTTGTTAACCATTCGGTATTTTTACTATTGGCGTCAAACTTCTTTTCTGCCATAGGAATTAAATTTTCTGGCGTTAAAAGCGCTGCAACTAAAGACTTACAAGCTCTCTTTGCATTTTTAAAGTCTTCTGCTTTTTTAGGAAAAGCGATGCTGTTTTTATCGATAATGGTTTCGACTTCGTTGTATTTTTCTAGCAATTGATCTAAAGAAAATCCGGCATTCTTATTTTTAAAATTGGCATGATACAATTTAAAGTAGATGTATAACGCATTCGGATTTGTAAATTGGTTTGCATTGAAAGTAAATGCTTTATTTAAAATTGCATATATTTCTTTATCATCGCCTTTTTTATTATCGTTTAAAGTCATTGCTTTATTGACCAAATTTCCATTTTTATTGTCTGGAAAATTGGCATCATATTGATCGTATAATTTTAGCAAATCTCTAACGGCTGTTTCTTTTGTAGTTGCTGAAGCAAGATCGACATTGTTTTGAAGCGTTGCGATTCCTAATAGATATAAGTCTTCACTTTGCGCCGGACACTTCTTCCTTAAGATGGTTAAAAGTTCGGTTGCTTCCTTAAATTTATATTGATTTACAAATGTCGAAAGTTCTTTTTGTTTTTCAACACAATTCACTTCTTGAGAATAAATACTTCGCAAACTCAATAGAGAAATAAAAATAAATAAGATTACTTTCATTTTAAACGATATTTAAATTAATCGTATTTTCTTTTAATAAACCATCTGTCATTAAGAGAGAAACCGATGCTAATGTTGGTGTAATTTTCTTCAATTAAACCTGCTTTTGTAGTTCCTCTTTTACCGTATTCTAAACCAATATTTATGTTTGAGAAAGAATTAGAACCAATAGGAAGTCCAAATCCAAGAGAAACAGCCGCATCTTTTATCGATTGATTATTGATAACTAATCCAGTGTTTTCATATCTTAATCCACCTCTATATGTTATTCTTTTCCAATAATCCGAAAAGGAATTGTATTTAGGAACGAAAAAACCTCCAACACTTATTTTAGTAGCATTTTGGTACGTTACATTAGTAATATCGTCAAATCGATTACCAAAGTTACTGTTGTTTTGGAATGTTAGTTCGGCACCTACAAACCATTTTTTTAAATTTCCGATTCCAGATCCGAAACTAAATTTAGATGGAAGTTTTAATTTCGTATTGGATACTGGAACAGGAATAGGTTCACCAACTTCAACTTCTGAATTTGATGTGTTCTGTACAGCGGTAAGTGTTCTTTCATTTTTAAGTGTTAAATTAGCTTGAGGAGCATAAGTTAATCCACTAAAAAAGTCTAATTTTTCATTAATTTTTTTCTTGTATGAAAGTCCAAGATTCAAACTAAATCCACTAACACTCGAAGTATTTAATTCTCTTGTTCCGTATTGAATATCGGTTTGAGTCGTTATTTTTTTAGTTTCAATTGTACCGAAATTGTATTGCAAATCTATTCCTGCACTAAAATTAGC
>JAYVFV010000266.1:0-2525 GCA_043772885.1 Flavobacteriales bacterium | reverse complement strand
AGCATGTTCCCGATTTGGAAAATCAAATAGCCGAATTAAAACGATTGCTAAAACCAAACGGAACGATCTTAATTGCAGTACCCAATTTCAACTCCTTCGATGCAAATTATTATGGGAAATTTTGGGCAGCTTTTGACGTTCCAATTCACTTGTGGCATTTTTCAAAAACAGCCATTCAAAAACTTTTTGCAAATGTTGATTTGGAATTGATAAAAGTGCTTCCAATGAAATTTGACAGTTTTTATGTGAGTTTATTATCTGAAAAATACAAAACCGGAAAAATGAATTACCTCAAAGCTTTTGTCATCGGTTGGAAGTCCAATAGCTACGGAAATAAAAATTCCGAATTTTCCTCACATATTTACGTCATAAAAAACATTGAAAACTAAAATACAAGCGACTGTTTTATTAAAACGATAGTCAGTAAGTTCTTAGCTATTTGTTGCGCGAAATTGCCTGAAAACGTCTTATTTCAACCCAAACGCAATAATCAAATCTTATCAATAATTTAAAAGCATAGATATTTCTTATTATTAAAGAAATGGTAAATTTAAAATCAGTGCGCATTGATAAATTTAAAATTTATACTTTTGGCAAATATTTAAAATTTAAAAAAATAATGAAAAAAATACTTGTAATTCTTGCCGTTGCCATCGTTGTAATTTCTTGCAACAAAACTACCGATGCAAAAGATTTTAAAACGGCTTATATTGACACTTCCAAATTAATGGAAGAAAGTATCGAAGCCAAAGACATCGAAGCAAAATACAAAGGAAAAGCTGCCGAAATGGATCTTAAATTAAAATCTGAAGCAACAAAACTTGAAACTGAAATGAAGAATTTCAAGCAAAACGCAATGGCAAACGGTCAGGCATGGGCACAACAAAAAGGTGCCGAATTACAACAAAGAGACCAACAACTTCAATATGCTCAACGTGGAATGTTGCAACAGTTACAAGGTGAAAGCGGCGTAGAAATGGACAGCTTGGTAACCAAGTATAAGAAAATATTTAAAGATTACGGTAAAGAAAAAGGATACGATTATGTTTTTGGAACTGGTGAAGCAGCGTCTGTTTTGTATGCAAAAGACAGTTATGATATCACAAAAGAATTGACCAAGTTGGTAAACGATAAATATAAATCGGAAGCGAAAAAAGAAGACTCGAGCTCAGAGGACGAAGAGGCAAAGCAAACTTCTGAAGAGAAAAAATAAATATTTTACAAATAAAATGAATGAAAACGTCTTTGTCATCAAAGGCGTTTTTTTTATTGTATATTGATTTGCAATGTTTTAATTTTGTTTTTTAAATACAAGCCAAATGAAAACTATCACAGCCGAAGCCAATTATGTACTTCAATTTATAAATCAAACCAATCGTTCGGTTTTCCTTACCGGAAAAGCAGGAACGGGTAAGACAACTCTTCTCAAAGAAATAATTCAAACGACTCATAAAAACGCGGTAGTTGTTGCTCCCACAGGCATTGCGGCTTTGAATGCGGGCGGCGTTACGATTCATTCGATGTTTCAACTTCCTTTCGGAGGATTTATTCCTGCCTTTAATGTTGATGCACATTTTACCGATAGTGTAAAGTTTGAAACGAAAGACAGCTTACGCAGACACTTCAAAATGAGCGGTTTAAAGAAAACAGTAATTCGAAATATGGAATTGCTTATCATCGACGAAGTCAGTATGTTGCGTTCCGATTTGCTTGACGCTATCGACTATATGATGCAGACAGTTCGAAAAAAAACGATACCTTTTGGTGGCGTTCAAGTGCTTTTTATTGGCGATTTATTGCAATTGCCACCCGTAATTCGAGACGAAGAATGGCGAACATTGCGCAATTATTACAAAGGGAAATTCTTTTTCCACTCGAATGTTGTACAGCAAAATCCGCCTTTGTATATTGAGTTGTCAACCATTTTCCGTCAATCGGATGATCAGTTTATTTCGATTTTAAATAATTTACGGAACAATCAAATTACACACAACGACATCCAAATTTTAAATCAGTTTGTGAATCCGGATTTCGATTTAAAAGCGAATAATGGTTATATTACTTTAACGACACACAACGTAAAAGCCGATACCATAAACTCTCAATCGCTACAAGATTTAAAAGGAAAATCAAAATCGTATACTGCCGAAATAATTGGTGAGTTCCCAGATAAAATTTATCCAATAGATCTAAAATTAGAACTAAAAATCGGAGCACAAATCATGTTTATCAAAAATGATTTGTCGCAAGATAAAAACTATTTCAACGGGAAAATGGGAATGGTAAAAACGCTTTCGGATGAAGAAATAATCATTCATTTCCCAGAAGAAAATAAAACCATTGAAATAGAAAAATACGAATGGCAAAATATCCGCTATTCGATAAATCAAAACACTAAAGAAATAGAAGAAGAAGTGTTGGGGACTTTTGTGCATTATCCGATTAAATTGGCGTGGGCAATCACCGTTCATAAAAGCCAAGGATTGACATTTGATAAAGCGGCACTCGATGTTTCACAAGTTTTT
>JAYVFV010000265.1:0-7105 GCA_043772885.1 Flavobacteriales bacterium | reverse complement strand
CAAGTGCGTCGAGATTGGTGTCGTAAATTTTTACTTCACAACCTGAAGTTGCCGCAACTTGTGCGATACCGCTTCCCATGGTTCCTGATCCGATAATTGCTACTTTCATTTAGACCTTTTAGATTGTTAGACTTGCTTAGACTTGCTTAGACTTCTTAGATTTTTAATTTTTTAGAAAGTTAGAAATCTAAAGGGTCTAACAATCTAAGAAGTCTAAGCAGTCTGTTTTAATTTCCCTTAAATTCTGGTTTTCTTTTTTCTATAAAAGCAGTTACGCCTTCTTTGTAATCATTGGATGAACTGGCTTCAATTTGCAAATCACTTTCCAATGCTAATTGTTGCTCTAGATTATTAACCATTGATTGGTTCAATAATCTTTTGGTTAAGCCCAATGCTTTTGTTGGCATTTGAGCGAGTGTTTTTGCTAGATTTTGAACTTCTTCTTCAAAAGATGCAGTAGGAAAAACTTTGTAAATCATTCCCATACTGAAAGCTTCTAATGCATTGATTTTATCGCCCAACAACATTAACGCCGTTGCTCTTTGTAAACCAATTAACCTCGGAAGAAAAAAGGTTCCGGCACTATCTGGAATCAATCCGATTTTACTAAATGCTTGAATGAAACTCGCGTGTTCTGTCGCAACAACAATATCGGAAGCTAAAGCAATATTAGCTCCGGCTCCAGCAGCAACACCATTTACAGCCGCAATTATCGGCTTTTCAATCGTTCTGATTTTTTGTATGATGGGATTGTAATGTTCTTCTAGAATCTTTCTGAAACCCGGATTTAATTCGGGATCCGTTACTTCTTTTAAATCTTGTCCGGCACAAAATGCTTTTCCATTTCCCGTGATTACTATAGCACGAACATTAGTGTCTTTTGCACAATTGTCTAATGTTTTTTGCAACAACAACGCCATTTCGCGATTGAAACTGTTGAAAGCGTCTGGGCGATTAAGTGTAATCCAAGCTACACTGTTTTCGATTTTTAAAAGGATACTCTCCATTTTTATTGGTTATTAAATCAACTTATTTCAAACATTTAAAATAGTCAAACGGTTCCAAGCAATCATCACATTGAAATAATGCTTTGCATGCTGTTGAACCAAATTGACTCACTAATTTTGTATTAAACGAACCACATTGTGGACACTTCACTACTTTTTTATTTCCAAGTAGTGCTTCTTTATCGGCTTCTGCGGATAATGGTGATGCAATTCCGTATTTTTCTAATGCTGCTCTTCCTTTTGGTGTAATCCAATCAGTAGTCCAAGCTGGTGAGAGCACTAAATCTACTTTGGCTTCAAATCCTTTTTCTTTGAATGCTGATTTTATATCGTCTGCAATAACGTCCATTGCTGGGCAACCACTGTAGGTTGGCGTGATTTCAATTTCGACAATTCCGTTCACAATTTTGGCAGAACGAACGACTCCCATTTCCATAATCGACAACACTGGAATTTCCGGATCGGAAACCGATTCGAGAATTTCGAATAGTTGTTGATTGATATGTGTTACTTCTTCTGTCATTTTTTTTAACCGCAAAGAGCGCAAAGGTTTTACGCAAAGTTCGCAATGGTTTTTACCAATTCATGTTGGGATAGGCTCTTTG
Source organism: Flavobacteriales bacterium (assembly GCA_043772885.1). Taxonomy (GTDB): domain Bacteria; phylum Bacteroidota; class Bacteroidia; order Flavobacteriales; family Flavobacteriaceae; genus Flavobacterium. The sequence continues at coordinate 5,493 of JAYVFV010000265.1, read as the reverse complement.
CATAAATTGCATTTCTGTTAAAATGTAACCCATGTGTTCGCTGTGAATTCCGTGCTTTCCTCCTTTTTGGAAGTACTTTAAATCGGGAGCTTGTAATGTTGACTCCTCTAAAATAGCACTTACTTTTTTATAAAATGCGTCTTTTAATTGGGTAACATCTACTCCAATCCCTTCAGCAACTATCGCTTTATCGGCATCCGTTTGATGAAATAATTCATCGGTGAATGTCCATAAATCATTGATTGCTGTTTGAGTTCTGTTATGACTTTCTTCTGTTCCGTCTCCTAATCGTCTAATCCAATCGGAAGAAAAACGCGTGTGATAGGAAACTTCTTTTATGCTTTTTTTGGCTATCGCTGACAAAGTCGCATCCGAACTATTTTGCAATTCCTCCAACAACAACAAATGAAAAATATCAAATAAAAATTGTCTTGTGATGGAATACGCAAAATCGGTATTGGGTTGTTCTACCAACAATACATTCTTGTATTCTCTTTCTTTGCGGAGGAATGCAATCGCATCTTCAGTGGTGCCTTCTCCAATTAATTTGGCAGCGTATTGGTAATAGCTTCTAACTTGTCCCAACAAATCGAGAGAAATATTGGTCATGGCGATGTCGGTTTCCAAACTTGGACCGTGACCGCAAAGTTCGCCGAGACGTTGTCCTAGAATTAAGGAGTTGTCTGCAATTCCGAATATATATTGAACTAAATGGTTGTTCATTTTACATGTGTTTTAGTTCGTCAGGTAATTCATAAAAAGTAGGATGACGATACGCTTTGTCTTTTGCAGGATCGAAAAGTTCGGCGCTGTCATCGGGATTGGAAGCTGTAATTTGTGCCGATGGTACTACCCAAATACTCACGCCTTCCATTCTTCTTGTGTAAACATCGCGTGCGTTTTCTAATGCCATTGTTGCATCGCTAGCGTGTAAACTTCCGCAGTGACGGTGTTCCAATCCGTTTTTACTTCTTATAAATACTTCCCAAAGTGGCCAGTTTTTCATTTCTTAAAAGTTGTTGGTTGTCGGTTGTTCGTTGTCGGTTATGACCTGACAATTACCGTAACTTATTTATATTGCTTGTTTTACTTCCTTGTTAGATTGTTTTTCGGCATACGCCATGGCAGCATCACGTACCCATTTCCCATTTTCCCAAGCGTTGACTCTGGCGGAGATGCGTTCTTTATTACAAGGTCCGTGGCCTTTTACGACTTGCCAGAATTCTTCCCAATCCAATTCTCCGAAGTCGTAACTTTTGGTTTGCTCGTTCCATTTTAGATTTGGATCTGGAATAGTTAATCCGATTAAATCAGCTTGAGGAACGGTTTGATCAACAAATTGCTGACGTAATTCGTCGTTGGTTTTGCGTTTCAATTTCCATTTCATTGATTGTTCTGTATGTACCGATTCGGCATCTGTTGGTCCGAGCATCATTAACGACGGCCACCACCAACGGTTGAGTGCGTCTTGTGCCATGTCTTTTTGCTCTGGCGTTCCATTTGCCAACGTCATCATGATTTGAAAACCTTGACGCTGGTGAAAACTTTCTTCCTTACAAACGCGCACCATGGCACGAGCGTAAGGTCCAAAAGATGTTGTTGTTAATGGCACCTGATTGATAATCGCAGCACCATCCACTAACCAGCCAATAGCACCCATATCTGCCCAGGTTAAGGTGGGATAATTAAAGATACTCGAATATTTTGCTTTGCCAGAATGCAATTGTTCGTACAATTCTTCACGGGAAATTCCTAAGGTTTCGCAGGCACTGTACAAGTATAAACCGTGTCCAGCTTCATCTTGAATTTTAGCTAATAACGCTACTTTTCGTTTTAAAGAAGGCGCACGTGTAATCCAATTTCCCTCTGGCAACATTCCGACTATTTCGGAATGGGCGTGTTGAGAAATTTGACGAATATGAGTTTGTCGGTATTTTTCGGGCATCCAATCTTTGGGTTCAATTTTCTCGTCGCGAGCGATACGTGCATCGAAGATGGCTTCTAGGTTTTTTACTTCTGATTCTGACATAATTTTTTCAATTGATAATTGATAATTGATAATTGATAATTTTCAGATTGCACTATTCTTGCAATTATTAATTGTCAATTATCCATTGTTAATTGTTTTATACTCCGAAATCGACTACCACTTTTTCGGAAGTTGGAACTGCCTGGCAACTTAACACCAAACCTTTTTTTACTTCATTTTCATCGAGCGCATAATTGACTTTCATTTCGACAGTTCCTGAAACGACTTTACATTTGCAAGTACTACATACTCCGCCTTTGCAAGCGAATGGTAAATCGGCTCCTGCTGCTAGTGCACCATCAAGAATGTTATCGAAATCGTCGTCCATTATAAAATGGAATTCTTTTCCACCATCAATTATAGTTACATCGGTACCTTCTACTTTGTATTCTAATATTTTATTTATTCTTACTTTGTCTTCTTCAGAATTTCCTGAAGTAAACAATTCAAAATGGATTTTATTTTTGTCTAATCCGGCAGCGATCAATTCATCTTGGATAAGGAAAATCATTTGTTCTGGTCCACAGATAAAACATTCGTCAACGGAAGGAATATCGATAATTTTATTGGCAAGTACTTGTAATTTTTCTTTTGTAAATCGGCCGTTTAAAAGTTCTATGCTTCGGTGTTCTTTGGTTAAGAAATGGAAGATTTCGAATCGGTCGAAATTGGTGTTTTTTAGCTGCTCAATTTCTTCTTTAAAGATAATTGATTTTACGCTTCGATTGAGATAAAAGAGTTTAAATGTGCTATCGGGCTCAGCTGCTAAATGCGTTTTGATGATAGAAAGAATGGGTGTGATTCCGCTTCCAGCAGCAAATGCAATATAATTTTTAGATTTATTTGGATTGACTTCTGTATTAAAAATTCCACTTGGAATCATAACATCAATAAAATCTCCTTTTTTAAGTTTTTCATTTACAAAAGTAGAAAACAAGCCCCCGTTAATTTTTTTTACGGCAACTTTCCATTTATTCTCAATTGGACTGGAGCATAAGGAATAGGAGCGACGAATTTCATTACCATCAATTATAGATTTCAAAGTGAGATGTTGCCCTTGTTTGTATTTAAATTCTTCTTTTAAATTGTCGGAAATATCAAAAGAGATAACCGAACAATCTTTTGTTTCTTTATAAATATCTGCTACTTTGATACTATGAAATTTTGCCATAAAAACACTACTACATTTAAACTAACGATTGTTAGTTTTATATGCAAATTTAGTGAATTTTTTGATTGGTTACTAAAACGATTAAAAAAAAACAATCGTTTTAAAGTTTTAATCTTTGAAAAAGTTAAAGAAATTAAGTTATTCCGTTAAGTAAAACCTCTATCATATTTGATTTTAGTACTGATGGATTTGGAGATTTTTTCTTTCCGTACCATAAATAGAGTGTCCGTAAAGTAGAAAGTGTTGAGAAAATAATTACTTCAATGTTTAGATTTTTGATTTCGCGATTAGCTATTCCGGTTTTGATAATGGTTCGAAAACTTTCTTCATAATCTTCACGCATTGTTATGAAATAATCTAAATCACTATCTGTTAAGTGCATCCAATCATTATTCAAACAAGCTAATGCTTCCGGATTTCGCAATGTGATATCAATGTGCAATTGGATGATTCTTTCGATTTTCTTTATTGTTGATTCATTAGAATTTACAACATCATTCATTGTATTGATAAACTCTTCGGCAATATCGATAATAATTAAAACTAGTATTTCTTGTTTTGATTTGATGTGATTGTACAAACTTGCTGCTTTGATATCCATTGCTTGTGCAATATCACGCATCGTTACAGCGCTGTATCCTTTTTCTTTAAAAAGTTTGGCTGAAACGTTTATTATTTCTGTTTTTCTGTCAGTTAGTTTCATGTATCCAAATATAGAATATATATCATAAATGCAATGTGCTAATTCGATACTTAGAAATTCATATTATCCGAAAAATTAATAAAAGGCAGTTTCTTTTGAAGATATAAAATCTTTAGTTGCAAATTTTTTTTAAATTTCTGATGACTATCCGAATTAGGATTAAATGGCAAGTGTGCAATTCCTTTCTGAATTGAGGCTACTTCTTCCATTATCGGGTAAATAGTTTCATCTATGTGTGTTTCGAAAAATCGCTGCCAAATGTAATCAATAGCCATTTGATTAGGATGAAGCATGTCTTCTGAGTAAAATCTATAGTCACGTAATTCATCCATTTGAATTTCATAAGAAGGAAAATAGACAGAAGTTAGATGATTGGGTATGGAAAAATGCAAAGCGGTTATCAAATGTGCTTTGCTGCGTTGATTTTCTATAAAACCGTCTTTGAAATGTCGCACTGGAGAAACGGTGAAAATTATTGTGCAATTCGGATTTACTTTCTGAATTAAATCTATGGTATTTTGTATCGATTTTTCAATGGTTTCGACCGAAAGAATTTTTTTTTCAAATTCAGTTTGTGGCACTTTATGACAATTGGCAACGACTTGATTTGTTGATTTTAATTGGTATATCCATGATGTTCCGTAGGTAATGATACTGTGTGTGGATTGGATTATTCGATTGCTGAATTGTTCGATTGTTCGATTTAATGTTCTGAGGAACTCGTCTTTATCGGAATGGCTTAAATCAGAATGAACCTCATAACAATGCCAACGTTCGTTGTGAAAGAAAATATCTTTTTCTGTGAACTCTTGGCTATTCATTGCTCTTGAAATCAGTTTTTCAATTGACAACGGATTGAAAATAATACCAAATGGATTTACGGTATTTTGGAATTTAAAAAAGTCGAATTTCTCAGCCATATTTTCTGCAAAGCAAGAACCCAATAAAACTATTTTAGAGGAATAGTTTATTGGATTTTTTGATTTTGGAATCGAAATTTTTGTCGTAAAGTCCATCATTTTTGTTTATGAATCTCAAAAATACAAAATTAGGAATCAATTAACAGTCGGAATTCGATTGTGGGAATTAATTTATTATTTTTGCTCCACTTAAAATGGATTAGTTAATCCACCTATTTCAATCCATTTAAATTATGAAACTACTTTATTTTTATATAAAAAAACACAAAGCTTTATTGTTTGTTGCCCTGATAATGGCGGCGATAAACATTTGTTTTAGTCTTTCTGATTCGATTATTACTGGAAAATTAATGCAAGACTGTGGTGTTGGCATTGCTAAATACAAAGGAAACGAAATTGGTTTTATTAAAGCCGTTGGTTTTTGGCTTCTGCTTTCATTAGGTGCGGCGATGGTTTCGCGATTAACAAAAAACTTTCAGGATTATTTTACCAACATTGTCATTCAACGAACGGGTGCTGAAATGTATACCGACGGAATTAAGAAGTCGTTAGATTTACCTTATGAAGATTTTGAAGATCAACGCAGTGGCGAGACTTTGAGTCGTTTACAAAAAGTAAGAACCGATTCAGAAAAGCTGATAACACTTTCAATTTCTTTGGTTTTTCAAAC
>JAYVFV010000264.1:0-7119 GCA_043772885.1 Flavobacteriales bacterium | reverse complement strand
AGATATTTTTGCGAACAGAAGTCTTGAAGGTCAAATCGATTTCAAAATGACCGATGCTGATGCTAAAAAAGTAATTAGAAAAAAAGTTGATGAATCAGTTGAAAGTGCTTTTGGAGTACTTAGAAAACGTATTGATAAATTTGGTGTTACTCAACCTAATATCGTTAAACTTGGACAAACAGGTCGTATCTTAGTCGAATTACCCGGTGCAAAAGACGTTGACCGTGTTAAAAAATTAGTATCTAGTACTGCACAATTAGAGTTCTGGGAAACCTATAAAGCAGATGAATTCGCAGGGTTTTTACAAGCAGCTAATGATGCTCTAAAATTAACGGAAAAAACGGTTGACGTTAAAGAAACTAAAACAGCAGCTATCGATTCATTAAAAAATTTAATAACAGATAGTAAAAAAGATTCAGCAGCTACTAAAAAAGGAAATAATCCTTTAATTGATAAAATGTTGCCAGGTGGTGGCGGACCAGTATTAGCGGTTTTTGCTCAAAAAGATACAGCAAAAGTGAATTTGTATTTAAAAAGAGCCGATGTACTTTCTTTGCTTCCTTCCGATAAACGATTTGCAAAATTTGTTTGGGGAAAACCAACAGTTGTGGTTGATGAGAAAACTAAAAAATCATCAGAAACCTTTGACCTTTATGCTTTAATAAGCAATCGCGATGATAAAGCGCCTCTAAGTGGTGGTGTAATTACTGATGCTAGAGATACTTTTGACCAATCTGGTAAACCTGCTGTTTCGATGCAAATGAACGGTCAAGGTGCTAAAATATGGGAAGAACTTACAGGTAGAGCTTTTTCTCAAAAAAGTTTTATTGCTATTGCACTTGATGATGTAGTATATTCTGCTCCTGGTGTTACTTCCGGACCAATTGCTGGTGGTAGATCTGAGATTACAGGAAATTTTGATATTGCAGAAACTAAAGATTTATCTAACGTTTTAAGAGCCGGTAAATTACCTGCTGCAGCAGAAATAATCCAATCAGAAATTGTTGGTCCATCATTAGGACAAAAAGCAATTGACGCTGGTATGATATCTTCAATCGTAGGATTCTTATTAGTTTGTTTATGGATGGTTTTTTATTATGGTAAAGCAGGTTGGTACGCTAACATCGCTTTGTTATTAAACTTATTATTGTTATTTGGTGTAATGGCAAACTTCGGTTTTGTATTAACATTACCAGGTATTGCAGGTATCGTTTTAACATTAGGAACTGCCGTCGATGCGAACATCATTATCTATGAAAGGGCAAAAGAAGAACTCCGAGAAGGACATTCGTTAGCCGATGCTGTTCACACTTCTTATGGTTGGAAAGGTGCAATGCGTTCTATCATTGATGCCAACGTAACACACGTTTTAACGGGAGCTATTTTATATATTTTTGGAACAGGTCCAATTCAAGGATTTGCCTTAACATTACTTATTGGTATTGTTACCTCTTTGTTTACGTCAATTTTTATCGCTAGAATTTTCATCGATAGAGATGTAGCTAACAATAAAAAATTAACGTTTTCAACGCCAATTACTAAAAACTGGTTTACTGGTTTTCACTATGATTTTATCGGAATTAAAAAATGGTCGTACTTATTTTCTTCAGCGGTAGTGGTAATAAGCTGTATTTCTTTCTACTTTAACGGATTGGATGAAGGTGTTGATTTTGTTGGAGGTAGAACTTTCCAAGTTAAATTTGAAAAACCTGTTGAACCAACTAAAGTGTCAGAAGAATTATCAGTTTTATTTGGAACTTCCGTAGAAGCTAAAGTATTTGGTGATGACGATCAGTTAAAAATAACTACTAAATACCGAATTAAAGATGAAGGTGCCGAAGTAGATACCGAAGTGAATAAAAAATTATATGAAGGATTAAACAAATACTTCAACAATATTTCTTACGATAAATTTGTGAACTTATATGAAGGAAAACAATTTGGAGTGTTACAAGGTTCTAAAGTAAGTGCAGCAATTTCTGCCGATATCAAAACCAACTCTTTCTGGGCAGTTCTTGGAGCGATGCTAGTAGTTGGTTTGTATTTGGTAATATCTTTCCGTAAATGGCAATATTCATTAGGTGCATTAGCAGCTGTTGTGCATGACGTTATATTCGTATTGGGAATTTATTCTTTATGCTATAAATATGCGCCTTTCCACATGGAAATGGACCAACACTTTATCGCAGCCATATTAACTGTAATCGGTTACTCTATGAATGATACCGTAATTGTGTTTGATAGAATTAGAGAGTTCTTAGGCGGAAACAGAAAAGGGAACTTTAAAGAAATCGTAAACGCTTCTATTAATACTACTCTGTCAAGAACGTTGAATACCTCATTAACCATGATTATGGTATTGTTAATCATGTTTGTTTTTGGTGGCGATTCTATCAGAGGATTTATCTTCGCAATGCTTGTAGGTATTGTAATTGGAACGTATTCTTCTTTATTTATTGCAACACCAGTATTAGTTGATACAATGACTAAAATAGATATCGAGGCTATCGAAAAACATCACGCAGACGCTAACAAATAGTAAGCTGTCAAATTAAATATAAAAAGCCATACAATAATGTGTGGCTTTTTTTTTATGGATAAAAAATCCAAAACTAATTATATAACTAATACCAACAATCCTGTAACATACCACCAAACCTATGCTCTTAACTTTGTATCTAACAATTTAAAGAAATTAATTATGAAAAAGCGAAATATAGTATTAGCATTAGTATTGAGTATGGGGTTATTTGCAACTTCTTGCAGTAATGATGATAATGAGGGTGAAACCCTAGCTCCATTGACTGGGAAATGGGACATTAGTAAAGTAGGATCTACTGTAGGAGGAACAGAAACTTTGGTTGATGCTCCGCAAAATCAAAGCGGCTGTGATAAAGATTTTATGGATCTCAAAATTGATAATTCGGTAATTGAAGGAGACTATGATTCATCGATTAGTCCATGTGTAGGAACTACTGTTCAGGGAATTTACTCTAGATCTCATAACAATTTAACAAGGATTGTTAATGGGGTAACAAAAACACAAGACATTGTTAACCTTACACTTAATGAGCTAAAATTAAGAAATGCAAGTGGTGCTATTGAAGTATATGTGAGACACTAATTTCTTTTCTCATTAATGAAATCCTAAATCTATTGAGATGAAATCTACATTCGGAAATGACTTTTAAAGTTGTTTCCGTTTTTTTTGGGATTGAACTTCAGCAAAAAAAAGCATTAAAAAACAAATAATGCTTTGCTATTTTGATAAAAAACTTTTTTAAAATAATTTATTCGGATTGCTGTCTTTAAACAAATCTTTTGGTAATGGTTTCTCCGCAAGGAAAACAAAAACAACACCGACAAATATAAACGGAATACTCAACCATTGTCCAGTTGTAAATAAACCTAACGAATCTTCAATTCCGCCTTGACTTTCTTTTACGTTTTCTACAAAGAAACGCACCGACCATAACAATACTAAAAAGAAACCGAAAATTAATCCGTGTTTTTCTTTTAAATTGGTTTTCCAATACATTAACCATAAAATAACAAATACAAAAATGTAGAAAAAAGCTTCGTACAATTGTGCAGGATGTTTCAGCGGAACTTGTTGCAAGTATTCGGCATATTTAGGATCGCTAACAATGGCTTGATACGCATTATTTACATTGTCCATTTTTGTGATATTTTCAACATCTACTGCACTAAATTGATCTCTAACAAATCGAACTCCGAAATCCGATTGTGTTGTTTTTCCAACAATTTCCGAATTGAAAAAATTGCCAATACGAACAAAAATTGCACCACACGAAACGGGTATAACAACTCTATCTAAAACCCATAACATTGGTCTTTTTATAATTCTATTGCTGTAATAATACATCGAAATAATAATGGCTATGGCAGCGCCATGACTCGCTAGTCCTTGAAATCCTGTGAATTCAAAATGAGGTTCAAATCGAAAAGGCAATAATATCTCTAAAGGATGATTTCTGAAATATTCCCATTGGTAAAAGAAAACATGACCTAAACGTGCGCCAATAAGTGTGGCTAAAACTGTCCAAATAAATAAAGTATCGAGTTTGTCTAATGATTCATTTTCTTTGATGAAAATTTTCTTCATCAAATACCAGCCTAATCCAAAAGCTAAAACAAACATCAAGCTGTAAATTCGCAATGTAATAAATCCTAAATGTATTCCTTCTGATGGATTCCAAATCATAATAAACGGATGTTAATTAATTTACTTCGTCTGTTTGCTTTCGCTCGAGTCAAAAATAAGGATATTAATATAAAAGTAAAGCTATTAAAATTTATTTGTGAGAACATTTTTTTTCTGGAACAGGATCATAACCACTTTTTCCCCAAGGATGACAGCTTATGATTCGTTTAAATCCAAGAAAAGTTCCGTAAAAAACGCCGTGAATTTTTAATGCCTCGATAAAATAACTCGAGCATGAGGGTTCAAATCTACAAGTTGCTGGTGTAAAAGGAGAAATTGCCGTTTGGTAAAAACGAATGATAAGTAAAAAAGGCATTATAGCAATTTTCTTCAACATAAAATGAATGGTATTTTGTGATTACACACTAAAAGAAGTTCCATCTTTGCCGTCTTTTAATTGAATTCCGAGTGCTAATAGTTTATCTCTTATTTCATCCGACAACGCCCAATTCTTGTTCGTTCTTGCATCTTCTCGCATTCCGATTAGCATTTCAACAACACCATCTAATTTTTCGGTAGTATCACCCGATGATTTTTCATTCTTTATTCCCAATACATCAAAAGTAAAAACGGTTAATGTAGATTTCAACGTTGCTAAATCTTCGGCAGTTATCGTTTCACGTTTGTCGTTTAGTACATTCACAAAGCGAATTCCTTCAAACAATTGTGCAATTAGAATTGGCGTATTAAAATCGTCATTCATTGCCTCATAGCAACTGTTTTTCCATGATGTAATATCGAGAGTAGCCGAAGCACTTGGTTGAATTTCTTCCATAATCGTCAATCCTTCCATCAATCGGTTGAATCCTTTTTCGGCAGCTAGAATAGCGTCGTTAGAAAAATCCAACACACTTCTATAATGCGCTTGTAACATGAAAAAACGAGCGACATTCGGAGCGAAAGCTTTAGTTAAAAACGGACTATCACCTGTAAAAATTTCTCCAGGAAGTATATTATTCCCCGTTGATTTTGCCATTTTCTTTCCGTTCAACGTCAGCATATTGGCGTGCATCCAATAATTCACTGGATTTTTACCGGTACTGGCTTCATTTTGTGCGATTTCACATTCGTGATGCGGGAATTTCAAATCCATTCCACCACCGTGAATATCAAAAGTTTCACCAAGATATTTGGTGCTCATGGCAGTACATTCTAAATGCCAACCCGGAAAACCAATTCCCCATGGCGAAGGCCATCTCATAATATGTTCGGGTTCTGCTTTTTTCCAAAGCGCAAAATCTTGCGGATTTTTCTTATCGGTTTGTCCGTCAAGTTCACGCGTATTAGCGAGCATGTCTTCGATATTTCGACCACTCAATTTACCGTAATGATTCTTTTCATTGAACTTCACCACATCAAAATATACCGATCCATTTACGACATATCCAAAACCATTAGCAATAATTTCTTTTACAATTTCAATTTGTTCAATGATATGTCCGGTTGCTGTTGGCTCAATGCTTGGCGGTAAAAAATTATAATTTGACAATATCGTATGAAAATCGACGGTGTATTTCTGCACAATTTCCATTGGTTCCAATTGTTCCAAACGTGCTTTTTTTGCAATTTTATCTTCGCCATCATCCACATCATCCACAATATGACCTACATCGGTGATATTTCGCACATACCGAGTTTTAAAACCCAAATGCAATAAGTAGCGAAAAATAACATCAAAAGACATAAAAGTTCGAACATTGCCTAAATGCACATTGCTGTAAACCGTTGGTCCACAAACATACATGCCGACTTTTCCTTCATGGATAGGTTTAAAAATTTCTTTTTCTCCCGACAGCGAATTGTATATTTTGAGGGTTTGAGTTTTGTAAAGAGGCATATCTTGGTTTTTTAATTTCCTAATTGTCATTCTGACGAAAGGAAGAATCAGGAGCTATTTCCTGCTTTCGCCTTTATCTTTTTATAAATTACCACAGGTTTAAACCCGTGGTAATTTATAAAAAGGATATCGGCTCAATCAGGGCTAGTTAAAACTATTTTTCAATTAAAATTTTGTATCTAATTTAATATAATCTAAAAATTCACGGCGTGAAGGTTCGGTTTTAAACTTCCCTCCAAATTCAGAAGTCACGGTACTGCTTTCAGTATCGCGGATGCCACGTGAGTTAACACATAAATGTTTGGCATCGATTACGCAAGCAACATCTTGAGTATTTAAGATTTGTTGCAATTCATTCACGATTTGCATTGTTAATCGTTCCTGCACCTGAGGCCTTCTTGCAAAATAATCCACAATACGATTCATTTTTGATAAACCAACAACCGTCCCGTTTGAAATGTACGCTATATGGACTTTACCAACGATAGGCAATAAATGATGCTCGCAGGTAGAGTAGAGGGTTATGTTTTTTTCAACCAACATTTCACCATACTTGTATTTGTTCTCAAAAGTGGAAGCACGTGGTTTTCTATCTGGGTTTAATCCTCCGAAGATTTCCTTGACAAACATTTTAGCAACCCGGTTTGGTGTTCCTTTTATGCTGTCGTCAGTTAAATCCATGCCTAATGTCAAAAGTATGTTTTCTACATCATTTTTAATTAGTTCGATTTTTTTATCATCGGTTAATTCGAAAGCGTCTTTCCGAATAGGATTTTCCGAATTTGTACTGATATGGTTATCTCCTAATTCGTCAGTTAATTCTTCTTTATTTATCATTGTAAACATTTATAATGTATCGTTTTTTTTCTGAAAAGCAAAGATAATTATTATTGTAATAGGATTTGCTATCTTCAATTAGTTTTAGGAAAATAAAAAGATAGTTTTTTTTTTATGTAAATTCCCCCAAAAAAATAAAACATGAAAAAGAACTACGTTTTAATGCTGCTTTTTAATTTCATTTCATTTAGTGTATACAGCCAAAGTTCGACGTGTGCGG
>JAYVFV010000263.1:0-2545 GCA_043772885.1 Flavobacteriales bacterium | reverse complement strand
TCTATTCAAATCAGCATTACTAGTGCTTACCGTATTTTTAATTTCTAATACTGCAATGGCACAAAAAACGAATCAGAAAGCGGTTATTAAAACAACATTGCATTGCGACCATTGCAAAGAATGTGAAACTTGCGGATTAAAATTCAAAACAGAGATGCTAAAAATCACGGGAGTAAAAATGTATGAGCTTGATGATAAGGCAATGACTTTTACCATCTATTACAATCCTAAAAAAACAACTCTTCAAGCCATTAAAGAAGGTATTTCTAAATTGGGTTACGATGCCGACGAAATAAAAGCAACCTCTGACGGAATTGCATCTTTGGACGGATGTTGTAAAATATAATATTATGAAACATCAACACAAGTATGACAAAAACGGCAAACAGCTTTGTTGCACATTAGAAGAAAAAATTCATCACAAAACAGATAAACAAACGGGATGCTGTCCAACGAATAATGAACATGAGCATTCAGATGATGATGGACACGACCATTCGGGCGGAAACCAAAGTGCTTTTCAAATGTTCCTGCCTCCAATCATAAGTTTTGTTTTATTATTAGTTGCCATCAGCTTCGATAATTATTTTCATCAAGATTGGTTTACGGGCTGGGTAAGAATCGTTTGGTATGCAGTCGCTTATCTCCCAGTAGGTTTACCTGTAATGAAAGAAGCTATTGAAAGCATTACAAAAGGTGAGGTTTTTTCAGAATTTTTGCTAATGTGTATTGCTACAATTGGAGCATTTGCCATTGGCGAATATCCTGAAGGAGTAGCTGTAATGCTGTTTTATGCAATTGGAGAAATATTCCAAACTTTAGCGGTTCAAAGAGCAAAATCGAATATCAAATTGTTGTTAGACCAAAGACCTGATGAAGCAACTGTTTTACAAGATGGAAATGCGAAAACTAAAAAAGCATCTGAAATTACGATTGGCGAAATAATACAACTAAAATCAGGAGAAAAATTAGCTTTAGACGGAAAACTTTTAACCGATAGTGCTACATTCAATACGGCAGCACTAACAGGAGAAAGCAAGCCCGATACCAAACAAAAAGGTGAAACAGTTTTGGCAGGGATGATAAACCTAAATACCATAGCGCAAGTAGAAGTTACAACTGCTTATACCGATAGTAAGCTGTCGAAAATACTCGAAATGGTACAAGATGCCACAGCCAAAAAAGCACCAACCGAATTGTTTATTAGAAAATTTGCTAAAATTTATACACCTATAGTTGTTTTTTTAGCGATTGCAATTTGTGTATTACCTGTGCTTTTTGTTGATAATTATGTATTCAGAGATTGGTTATACAGAGCATTGGTATTCTTGGTTATTTCTTGTCCTTGTGCATTAGTTATTAGTATTCCTTTGGGTTATTTTGGTGGAATTGGAGCAGCAAGTAAAAACGGAATTCTTTTCAAAGGGTCAAGCTTTCTCGATATAATGGCATCTATTCAAGTAGTTGTCATGGACAAAACAGGAACGCTAACCAAAGGCGTTTTCAAAGTTCAAAAGGTCGTAGCAGCTGATGTTTCGGAAGCCGACTTGGTAAAATGGGTAGCAGCACTTGAAACCAAATCAACACACCCAGTTGGAACAGCCATCATAGAACACGCAAAAGGAACTGAAAAAGGTGCATCTGTTACCGATGTAGAAGAAATTGCAGGACACGGACTAAAAGGGAAAGTTGATGGAAAAGAAATCTTGGCAGGTAACGTAAAACTGATGAAGAAATTTAATATCAGTTATGATGCTGAAATCGACAATACACCTTTTACAATTATTGTTATAGCAATAAATCAAAAGTATGCAGGTTATTTTTTAATTGCTGATGAAATTAAAGAAGATGCAAAACAAACTATTGAAAGTTTACACAAAATAAATGTCAAAACAGTAATGCTTTCAGGCGATAAACAAGCCGTTGTTGATGCTGTTGCAAAAGAATTAAGTATAGATTCGGCTCACGGAGATTTACTTCCTGAACACAAAGTAGAAAAAGTATCAGAATTAAAAACCCAAAATCTAAAAATTGCTTTTGTTGGCGATGGTGTAAATGATGCTCCTGTAGTTGCTCTTGCCGATGCAGGAATTGCAATGGGTGGTTTAGGAAGTGATGCAACAATTGAAACTGCCGACATTGTAATTCAAAATGACCAACCTTATAAAATTTTTACTGCCATAAACATTGGTAAGCAAACCAAGAAAATTGTTTGGCAAAATATCGGTTTAGCATTTACAGTAAAAGCAATTGTTTTGGTTCTTGGTGCAGGTGGTTTAGCGACGATGTGGGAAGCCGTTTTCGCAGATGTTGGAGTAGCTTTATTAGCAATTCTAAACGCTATGAGAATCCAAAGAATGAAGTTTTAGCTTAAACTATAATTAAAGACAGAAAACAGTTTTGAGAATTGCGCAATAAATCAAGAATTGATTTTAGTCTTAAACCATTGTATCGTCCTGAAAAAAGTTTACACTTATTAATATTAATCCTGTAATAAGTTTACAGTTAAAAATAATCCTAGAATAGGTTTACAGGTACACAAATC
>JAYVFV010000262.1:0-7135 GCA_043772885.1 Flavobacteriales bacterium | reverse complement strand
TCCCGCGCAGGCGGGAATCCATGCTTCATAATAGATTCCCGCCTGCGCGGGAAAGACGCAATATACCTAAGATAGGTAGTTTCAAAAAACCCAATATTGATAACAAAATTCCCGATAGTCATTTATTGTTAATTAAATGGTTTACAAAAAAGGAAAAATTAGTTCCGTATTAGTTTAATTATTACTACTTTAGTCTCTAATTTAAACGAAATAAATATGGATACTTCAGTAAAAAGTTGGAATAAATGGGCGAATGCTCACACGAGTTATTGGTTGGATGCACTTCGAGTTGTATTTGGTGCATTTTTAATTTACAAAGGCGCTTCTTTCATTACTAACACTGGAGAATTTGATGGCTTATTGGCCTCTACAGATAATTTTACTGGCGGTATGATTTCCTTTCACTACATCGCAATTGCACACATTATGGGTGGAATCATGATTATTTTTGGACTCATCACACGATGGGCAATTATTGCACAATTACCTATATTATTAGGAGCTGTAGCCATAAATTTCATTGGTGAAATGCACACCAACAATTTGATGTTGGCCTCCTTAACATTACTTATCAGTATCTTCTTTTTGTTTTTTGGTAGCGGAAAACATTCTGCCGACTACCTTTTTAAAATGCAAAAATAAATTATTTCAACGATTCTTTTCTTAAAATTTTACTGGTAATTGTATCTTTAAATTTGGGTACAAATACGATTTCTTTTGGTTTTTCATACTTATCCAAATCATCAAAAATAGCAGGATCAATTTCTTGTTTATCTCCTTCAATGACTAAAATTAATTTTTCTCCCAAATCCTTGTCGGATTTACCAATAACATAAAAACGGCTTTCAATTTTACTCGACAATTTTTCCTCAATTTGCTCCGGAATTAATTTTATGCCACCACTATTTATTACGTTATCAAATCGTCCTAGAAAAATGAATTGATTTTCATTAATCAACTCAACAATATCATTAGTTATAATTACATCATTCGAGATTCTTGGCGCATGAATTACCATACAATTCCGCTCGTCATAAGAAATAGTCACATTGGGTAAAACAGTAAACGCACTTTCTCCTGCTCTTTTTGCAGCAATATGCGTAATGGTTTCTGTCATACCATACGTTTCATATACTTCGGTTGGTAATTTTGCTAACGCATTTTCTAATGGCTTATTCATTTTAGCACCACCAACAATAAGTTTTTTTACCTTTTTTAATTCCTTTAAGGAATGTTGTGCCTGAATTGGAACCATTGCCACAAAATCGTATATGGTCTCATTATTTTCTAACGGATGAATACTTGGTGCTACAAAATCCAAATCCAATCCTAAAATCATAGCACGAACCAACATCATTTTTCCGGCGACGTATTTAACTGGTAGGCAATGTAATGCTTTATTTCCGGGATCTAATTCGAAAAAATCACCTGTTGCCAACGCCGAATTCACCATAGCTTCCTTGTCAATTTTTAGCAATTTCGGTTCGCCTGTAGATCCTGAAGTTTGGACTTCAATAAATGATTTAGAATCAAACCAATCCAATAAAAAATCACCAACAGGTTTTTCAAAGTCTTCTCCTTCTTTGATAAAACTATAGGCAACACGACACAAATCTTCACGGTTCAAATGAAAACCATTGAGCTTAAATTGATTGTGAACATTTTTGTAGGTTGGATCATGCATTGTTTTCTCCTATTTGATTTATGGAATTATTGGCTTCTACTTCAGTTAGTTTTCCAGTTAATTTTTCTTTCCAACTGTGCCATTTGTATTTTCTACTAAAAATAAATAATAGTAATGGAAAAACAATAAAGATAGGTAAAATAATGTCAAATCCCGCTGTAGGATTGGAAACATCTTTAAATATTGAATGCGTTTGGAAAGCCGACCAATCGGATGTAATTAATAAAGCACCAATTAAATTATTCGCAGCATGAAATCCAAGAGCCAATTCTAATCCTTCATCCATTAGCGTTAAAATTCCTAAGAAAAATCCAGTTCCGATATAATAAACCAAAACAATATTTCCCATTTTTTCTACTTCGGGATTGGCAATATGCATGAGTCCAAATAAAACCGAAGTAGTTACAAAAGGGATTAATCGACTTTTCGTAACAACTCCAAGTCCTTGCATAATATAACCACGAAACAAATATTCTTCAAAACTCGTTTGCAGTGGAATTAAAATCACCGCTAAAACTAAAAAAACCAAAAACGGTTGTAATTGAAAATTGATAACAAAATCTTCTGGTTGAAAGTAATACGCGATTAATGTCGTTACAATTGTGATTAACGACCACAAAATAAAGGAAAACAAAATTCGTTTCCAATCGACCTTAGCTCTCGATGTAGTAAGACTTCTAATGCTTTGCTGATGAACAAATTTCACCCAAAAAAAGACCAATAAACAAGCAAAAGATAAAGGTGCAACTAAAAGCACAAAAGCGATATTTACGCCCAATTTTTCAATGATATCATGAAGCATTTTCTCGGTATCCATGCCTTTTGTAGAAAAATAATTAAAAACAATCAACGCCAAAAAACCAAGCGGAATTGGCAAATAAAGCAACGCATTGAATTTCTTATTATTGAGTTGTTCGATATACATTTTCTGAAATTTTATAATTCATTCGTACTACAAACTGTACATTTGTTTCGACTAAAATAACGTATTTTATTCAATTTTTCATTACATACCAAAATTATAATTATGATTACAATATACCACAATCCGAGATGCGGAAAATCAAGAGACTGTTTGGCATTTATTCAAAATTCAAAGAACGAATATGAAGTAATCAAATACCTCGAAACGCCTTTAACCTATATAGAATTAGAAGTAATTATCAAAAAACTACAACTAAAACCAATCGAATTAATTCGGAAAAAAGAAGCCGTTTGGATAGAAAAATTTAAAAACCAAACTTTATCCGATAAGCAAATCATTCAAGCGATGGTCGATTTTCCAATTTTAATAGAAAGACCAATTGCTGTTAATGGCAATAAAGCTGTAATTGCCAGACCATTTGAAAAAATACAAACTATTATTTAGACTTCTTCTAACTTTCTTTTAACAAACCTTTGGGATTAGAAAATAAATGCAACTATTACTTTTGCAATCGAATAAAAAAAATACATTTCATGAGAAAAATTCGATTCGTTATCAGCTTACTACTTGTTTTTAGTACAACATTCAATTATTCGCAAGAAAGACCACAAGCAAAAAAAATTATTGTTTCTGGGAAAATTGTTGAGAACGATACTAACCAACCTCTCGAATATACTACTGTTTCATTAGTAAGTACCAAAACTAATAAAGTAACTGCAGGCGGAATTACCGATGATAAAGGAAATTTTAGCTTTGAAGCTAGTCCAGGAAATTACAATGTTAAAGTCGAATTTATTTCTTTTAAGCCATTAGAAATTAAAGATAAAACGATTACCGACAACACTAATCTTGGTACCATAAAACTTCAAAATGATGCAACACAATTGCAAGAAGTAGAAATTCGTTCCGAAAAAACTACTGTCGAAATCAAACTTGATAAAAAAGTGTATAACGTTGGAAAAGACTTAATGGTAAAAGGCGGAACGGTAAGTGATGTTTTGGATAATATTCCTTCTGTTTCTGTCGATGTAGAAGGAAATATAAGTTTACGTGGAAATGAAAATGTTAGAGTATTGATAGACGGAAAACCTTCTAATGCTATCAATATTGCGGAAGCTTTAAAACTAATTCCAGCAGATGCCATTGATAAAGTGGAAGTAATTACTAATCCGTCTGCACGTTATGATGCTGAAGGAAGTGGCGGACTTTTAAACATCATCCTTAAAAAAGGAAAAAATAACGGTTTAAACGGAACGTTCATAGCAACTACAGGTTATCCTGACAATCACGGTTTAAGCGGAACGTTGAATTATAAAGCAGAAGAATTTAATCTTTTTACTACACAAGGATACAACTATCGTAGCAATCCTGGGAATTCGTATTTAGAAACCGATTACTTAAATCCACAAATTGGTGCTCCAAATTTCATTTTAGAAACTAGAGAAAATGATCGATTAAATAAAGGATATAATGGGAATTTTGGAATGGAATGGTATTTAGATGATTCGACTTCTTGGACCAATTCTTTAAACTACAGAAAAAGTAGCGGCGACAACCAAGACAATGTTAATTACGATAATCGATTCACAAATAGCGCTAGTAATTTCAATAGAACTCGTGTCAATTACGAAAATAGTGATAGCGAGAATGTTGAGTTTTCTTCTAATTTAATTAAGAAGTTTAAAAAAGACGGACACAAATTAACCATCGATACACAATTTTCAACGAATGAAGATCTTAATTTAGCAACCATCATCGACAGTAGAAACGGAACCGATGCGACTACAAACAAACAAGATCAAAACAGGAATTTATTTCAAGTCGATTATGTTTTACCAATTGGAAAATCAAGCCAATTTGAATTAGGTTACCGTGGTGATTTTTCAGAGCAAACTACCGATGTAAAAGTGTATAACAATCAAGTTTTAAACACCAATTTCACCAACATATTAGAATACAAAGAAAAAGTAAACGCTTTGTATACGCAATTCGGATTTAAAGTTCAGAAGTTTTCGTTCTTATTCGGAATGCGTTGGGAAGATTCTAATATTGATGTCAATCAACTTACGACCAACGATTTGAACAACAAAAAATACAATAACTTCTTTCCAAGTGCTTTCGTAACTTATGAAGTGTCTGATCAAAGTAGTGTATCGTTGAGTTATAGCAGAAGGATTCAACGTCCAAGAGGTCGTCAATTAAATCCGTTTAGCAACTATTCGAGTAACATTAATATCTTTCAAGGAAATCCTGATATAAATCCGGCAATGACCGATGCTATCGATGTTGGTTACCTAAAACGTTGGGAGAAACTGACATTTAATACATCATTATATGTTAACAAAACAAACGATGTGTTTCAATTTGTACGAAGAGAAACTGGTGATTTTGCAGTAACTGTAGTTGATGGAGAAGATATTGTTGTAAATGGTCAAGTAACTCAAATTATTGGTGGTCCAGATATTAGAATTCCAGTTATTTTAAGTTCTCCTATCAATTTCGCAACAGAATACAGAATTGGATTTGAATTTACCTTAAACTACTCTCCATACAAATGGTGGAGATTGAATAGTAATTTTAACTTCTACAGAGTAGATACGCAAGGCGATTACTCGTATGTTAATTTCAATAACACTACGGTTACGCAAAATTTTGATAATGTTGCTAATTCATGGTCGACGCGTTTGTCTTCAAAAGTAACATTGCCTTATAAAATAGAATGGCAAACCAATTTGAATTACAATGGCCCACAAAAAAATGCACAAGGTAAAAGTTTAGGCGTTTTTGCAGCAAATCTAGCTTTCAGTAAAGATATTTTAAAAGACAAAGCAACAATTGCCTTTAACGTAAGTGATGTTTTCAATTCTAGAAAAAGACTGATGGAAACTTATATTCCAGGTGTAATTAGTTCGTATGCCGAAATGCAATGGCGGGAACGTCAATTTACATTGTCATTCACCTACCGTTTCAACAAACAAAAAAACGAAAGGGAAAAACCAAAACGTACACAACAAGACGATGGCGGAGATTTCCCAGGTTAATACAAATAAAAAAGTCCCTATTAAATTGGGACTTTTTTTATATTAAAACAAATCGATTATTGTTCTAATGCTTTTTTAGCGGCTTTTCTTTCTTTTAACAATTCAATACTTCCACCTATTAACCAGTAGAATACGAAGTGAATCAAGAAAATCATCAACCAAAAACCAATGGTTAAAATGGTTAAGAAAAGTAAAAAACCTAAGTACTGTTGAAATTCAAACATGTTTTTCGGAATTATTTTGTGAATCCATGTCAAAAGTAATTCATATATTTATACTGACCAATAAATTTTAAAATTTTTTGCATAAGTAATCAACAATTTTAGTAATACTTTTTTTTTGAAGCAATCTCCAGCTCTCGCCTTTATCTTTTTATTGCATTGCATTGCATAAAAAGGATACCGGCTCCATCTGGGCTAGGGATTTTCGTTCAACATTCAACATTCGTTAATCAACATTCAACATTTTTAAGTTTGAATAATGAACAATGAACAACGAATTTTGAAGTTGTACACATAAAACAAGAACAAATACAATAAAAATAAACATGAACTTCAGAACAGAAAAAGACACCATGGGTGAAGTACAAGTACCTTCCGATAAATTGTGGGGAGCACAAACACAACGCTCCATCAACAATTTTAAAATCGGACCAACAGCTTCCATGCCTATCGAAATCATTTACGGATTTGCCTATCTCAAGAAAGCAGCCGCCTACACCAATTGTGAATTGGGAATACTTACAACAGAAAAACGCGATGCCATTGCACAAGTTTGTGACGAAATTATACAAGGAAAACTCAACGACCAATTTCCGCTAGTTATATGGCAAACTGGTTCCGGAACGCAAAGCAATATGAACGTCAACGAAGTTATTGCCAATAGAGCACAAGTTGTAGCTGGATTCAAAATCGGAGACGAACCGATGGTAAAAGCGAACGATGATGTCAATAAATCGCAATCCTCCAACGATACGTTTCCAACAGCAATGCATATTGCGGCATACAAAATGGTTGTGGAAACCACCATTCCTGCCATCGAAAAATTACGCGATACTTTACAATCCAAATCAACGGAGTTTATGAATGTCGTTAAAATTGGTCGCACGCATCTCATGGATGCCACGCCAATTACACTCGGTCAAGAAATTTCAGGTTACGTTTCGCAACTCAACCACGGATTAAAAGCACTTAAAAACACTTTACCTCATTTATCTGAAATCGCCCTTGGAGGCACAGCTGTCGGCACTGGATTGAATGCTCCAAAAGAGTATGACCTAAAAGTGGCCAATACTATTTCTCAATTTACAAACCTTCCTTTCATTACCGCCGAAAATAAATTTGAAGCATTGGCAGCCCACGATGCCATCGTTGAAAGTCACGGTGCTTTAAAACAATTAGCCATTTCACTAAACAAAATCGCCAACGACCTCCGAATGATGGCTTCTGGTCCGCGCTCTGGAATTGGCGAAATCTTCATTCCCGA
>JAYVFV010000261.1:0-7165 GCA_043772885.1 Flavobacteriales bacterium | reverse complement strand
TCCAATAGCAATTATTTTGTAAAATGTTTCTTTATTCATTCGTTGAATTTTCTCGTTATTTCAGCGTTCCGCCAAACTGACGGCTAACTTGTTTATATGTATGATAAAATCATACTTATCACCCCAAAATTGGATGGATTGGTATGACAAATGTCATACTTTATTATCAATCAAATATACTATTTTTTATTATAAATCATCAAAAGGACTTTTTATTTGTTGCAAACTTTTTGTACTTACATGAGTATAGATTTCTGTAGTCTTACTGCTATTGTGCCCCAAAAGTTCTTGTATATATCTCAAATCAGTACCGCTTTCCAGTAAATGTGTTGCATAACTGTGACGTAACCAATGCAATGAAACGGGTTTTGTAATGCCTGTTTTTTGCAATGCCTGTTTTAAAACACTTTGCAAACTCTGCTCTGAATATTGTGTTCCAGCAGTATGTCCTTCAAATAGCCATACTTTTGGCTTGTAAGTGGAATAATAATCTCGGAGCATATCCAAAATTTTCATAGATAATGGTGCAATTCTATCTTTCCTTCCTTTTGACTGTCGGATAATTACAATATTTCTTTTGGAGTCGATATCAGCAAGTTTAAAATTTAATAATTCACTCCTTCGCAATCCACAACTATAAATTAAGGATAACATTGTTTTGTGCTTGATATTGGAATGTGCCATTAATATCAATTTTACTTCTTCCTTACTAATTACATTTGGTAAAATTTTCTCTCGTTTTGGTCTGTGAATTTTATCAATTTCTATGGATTTATTTTGGATGGTTTTGAAATACAATTTTATTGCATTTACAATTTGATTTTGATAAGATGTTGATAGTTTGATTTTGAAAATGTATTCATTATTGTATATAATAACGTCATCATTAGTAATATCTATGGCTAATTTGTCTTTAAAAAAAAATAAAAATGATTTTAAAGCTTCAGTGTAGGTTTTAATTGTGCTTTGACTGTAACGCTTGGATTGTAACCAATATTTAAATTTCTCAATCTGAGAAATAATTTCATCAGAAATCACACTAATTTCAATATTAAACATATTCCTATTCTCAGCAGTATTAGGCAAATGCCAAATAGCTTTTGTTTGACTCCATTTAGCACCTTCAAAATTTTTAATTCTTGAAATTAATTCAGGGTCTTTTTTAAAATAAACGGCTATTCTTTTTTCTCCTCGATGTGAAATTATTTTGGCTTCCCAATTCATACTAAATTGTTTATGTAATAAAATTAATAAAAAATACCACATAAATGGAACTTTTTGGCTTTAAATTTAATTTGATGGAATTATTATTTATTAAATCTCGCATTTTTATTTTGCTTATAACAAAGTAGTTACCCTAAAATTGTACTTTTAAAATTGAGTTTTATGAAGTATTGAAAATATTGATAAAAAAAAGGGTTAGAGTGTGTTTTTAAAAATTATGCATAAAAAAACCGATTAGAACTACTAATCGGTTTTTATTTTATTATGATTTTAATACGAAACGTATTCTAAAATTTCTAAACCATATCCAATCATTCCCACTCTTTTGGTTTGTTTGGTATTGGATATCAATCTGATTTTTGAAATATCAATATCGTGAAGAATCTGAGCTCCAATTCCGAAGTCTTTTGCATCCATTTTTATTTGAGGGGCATTTTTGACTCCTTTTTCTTGTAATACTTTTAATTCTTTTATTCTATTCAATAAATCTAATGCTTGTATTTCTTGATTGATAAATAGAATGGCACCACGTCCTTCCTGATTGATAAGTTGGAACATATCATCCAATTTTTTTTCAGCATTATAGGTTAATGTACCTAAAATATCATTGTTAATTTGAGTCGAATTAATTCGAGTTAGAATTGCATCGCCATTGCTCCAACTTCCTTTCGTTAAAGCAACGTGAATTTGTTTGTTGGTAGTTTGTAAATAAGCTCTAATTCGATAATTTCCAAAGCGAGTTTCAATTTCATAATCTTCTTTTTTTACAATCAAGCTGTCGTGTTGCATTCGATACGCCACCAAATCTTCTATCGAAACCAATTTCAAATCGAATTTTTTTGCTACATCAACCAATTGCGGTAATCGCGCCATCGATCCATCTTCATTCATAATTTCAACAATAACCCCAGCCGATTTGAATCCGGCTAATCGTGCAAAATCAATAGCAGCTTCTGTGTGACCAGTTCTTCTTAAAACGCCACCTTGTTTTGCGATAAGCGGAAAAATGTGTCCAGGTCGCCCTAAATCATGTGATTTGGTATTTGGATTAATCAATGCAAGAATCGTTTTGGCTCTGTCTAAAGCAGAAATTCCTGTCGTTACTCCATTTCCTCTTAAGTCGACAGAAACCGTGAATGCCGTTTCCATAATATCGGTATTGTTATTTACCATTGGAGTTAATTCTAACTCTTTACAACGATTTTCCGTCAGCGGAACACATATTAATCCACGCCCATGAGTAGCCATAAAATTGATCATTTCTGGAGTTACCTTTTCAGCTGCAGCTAAAAAATCGCCTTCATTTTCGCGATCTTCATCATCAACAACAATAATTACTTTGCCTTGGCGAATATCTTCAATGGCTTCTTCTATAGTATTGAGTTGTATCAATTCTGACATGTTTTTGATTTATTTAGTATTTGATAAAATTTCTTCCAAAGTTTTAAATAGTATCATTTTCAGAAGTAACTTCTTTAGTAACATCAACTATTTCTTTTGGATTATCTTTTTTATTGATAAAAGGCAACTTTTGATAAAGTTTTATAAAAGGAGAGAAAAAAGTATCCCTACTTATCATTCCGCCAATATCATTCGTAGCTCTGTAAGTCAATAAAATAGCTAATGGACTTAATATCATAGATGACAACCATGTTCCCATAAAAGGTGTTATTCCGTTTTCTTGCGCCAATTTTTTGCCAAATGTATTTATAAAATGAAATATAATAAAAATAGCTACTGCTAATACAATTGGTAATCCTAATCCGCCTTTTCTTATAATTGCTCCTAATGGTGCTCCAATAAAAAACATTAAGAAACACGAAAAGGCAATTACAAATTTTTCATAAAAAACAATCCAATGAATATTAATATTCTTTAATTTCTCTTCCATTTCAAACTTAGAACTATCTATAGTGAAACTCGTACTTTCTATAGAATTGGAAGCTACTTTATATAGTTCTCCTTTTTTGAGTTTGTCGAATCCTTCGAGAGGATCTGATTTAATTTCGGTTTTTGTTGTTAGAGTAGTTGTATCGACGCGAGTTCTGTATAAAGAATTGGCGTATATTCTTTGGTAAATATTCTCGGTATACGATTTTAAATCTTTATTGTAATTGGTTTTTAATGAATCTAAGGTGTATCGCAATTCATTTACATTAAGCATTGTATTGGTATTTGCAATTTCGCCGTTGTCAATATTGGTGTTTAACTTTGATAAATCGATATTAATAATATCTTTCTTAAACGTTGCTTTTGCAAAAGGTAAACGATTGCGTTCTTCGAAATTTGATGGCTTTAAATCTTCATAATAATAGCCATCGTACAATACTAATTTTAAAGTGTTTGATAATTCACTACTGATTAATTCGCCTCTTTTTGCTTTGATGACGGTTTTATTTCCTTCACCATTATTTAATTTGATATGGATAATTACTCCAGTTAATATATTGCCTTTTTCCCCCGATTTTTTGTCGACCTTAATGGTGTAGTTTCCGACTTCACTAAATTGACCTTCGGCTATTGCCATTGCTGGAGTTCTTTGTGCTAAATTCCGACGAAAATTAATGAATTTATATTCCGCATACGGAATAACATTATTGGCAAATACAAAAGAAACGATACTTAAAATGATGATGAAAAAAAATAAACTTTTCATCGCTCTTTGTAATGATATTCCTGCCGATTTCATTGCGGCGAATTCATAGTTTTCTGCTAAACTTCCAAAAGTCATTATTGATGCTAATAATACCGAAAGTGGTAATACCAAAGGAACTATCCGAGGCATCGCAAAAAGTAAAAACTTAAGAATTAATATAAAATCGAGGTCTTTTCCAGCTAATTCAGAAATGAACAGCCAAACTGTTTGAAGTATGAATATAAAAAATAAGATTACAAAAACCGTAGCAAATGTAGTTAAGAAGGATTTTAATAAATACTTGTCTAGTATTTTCACAAGGATTAATCTAATTTATTGATGTAGTAATTAGGATATTTACTAGCAACAAATGTAAATTGATTTTTTGACAATGGCTGATTTGTTTTAAAAGAATTAACAGTCAACGTGGTTTTCGTTCCGTTTTTACCAATTTCTATTAAATTGTAGATGTGTTTTGTTTGCACATCAATTCCTAACATAATCTCTTTTCTTTGGTCTTTTGAATTGGTAGGGTTGAGTTTAATATATTGGATTTTTCTTCCTTTAACATCTTGCACAACGTCCATCGAATACTTATAACCACTATTGAAAAAAGTAAGCATTTTAGAAGGAGTAATTGCTTTATCATCAGCATCATTTATACTTGAAATGGTTACTTCTTCATCTTCCGGGACAATGGTATATGTTTTTTTACCATCATAAATTTTGGTTACTCCCATAAAATTCAGAACGTATTTATTTCCGTCTATAGTAACATTTCCTTTACTATCTTGATTGATATTTTCTTTAGCATTATTTAAAGTATATTTAAAATCGATAACGATATTATCGTAGCTTTTAATTTTTACAGTAACGTCATCTAAAAGTTCTTTTGCTTTTTTATCTTGTGCGTTTACAGATAAAGTCATAAAAAACACTAAAGCAATTGAAAATAAATTCTTCATTTTATTCGTTATTTTGTTCGTTTTTAAAAAAGAGGTCGAGAGCAACGAGATCTGGAATATTTACACTTCTAGCTTTACTCCCTTCAAATTGGCCAACAATTCCGGCAGCTTCTAATTGATCAATCAATCGTCCTGCCCTGTTGTAACCCAATTTCAGCTTCCTTTGCAATAATGATGCCGAACCCTGTTGGGCTGTGACAATAATTTCTGCAGCTTCTCTAAACATGTTATCTCTTTCGGAGATATCAAAATCGAGATTAGCACCACTTTCTTCACCAACAAATTCGGGAAGTAAATACGCACTTGCATACGCTTTTTGCGAACCAATATAATCGACAATTTTCTCCACTTCTGGAGTATCAACAAAAGCACATTGAACACGAATTAAATCATTTCCGTTTGAATATAACATATCACCACGACCAATTAATTGATCGGCACCACCCGAATCTAAAATAGTTCTAGAATCTATTTTTGAGGTTACTCTAAAAGCGATACGCGCAGGAAAGTTTGCTTTTATCATTCCAGTAATTACGTTAACCGAAGGTCTTTGTGTAGCGATAATTAAGTGAATTCCGATAGCACGAGCTAATTGTGCTAATCGTGCAATAGGCGTTTCAACTTCTTTTCCGGCTGTCATAATTAAATCGGCGAACTCATCCACAACTAAAACAATATAAGGTAAAAATCGGTGTCCGTTTTCGGGATTTAATTTTCGTTGTTTGAATTTGTCATTGTATTCTTTGATGTTACGAACCATCGCATCTTTTAATAAAGAATACCGATTGTCCATTTCTAAACAAAGTGAATTTAAAGTATTAATTACTTTGTTGTTGTCGGTAATAATAGCATCTTCGGTATCAGGTAGTTTTGCTAAATAATGTCTTTCTATTTTATTAAAAAGTGTCAACTCGACTTTCTTCGGATCGACCAAAACAAACTTTACTTCGGCAGGATGTTTTTTGTACAATAAAGAAGTTAAAACAGCATTCAATCCAACCGATTTTCCTTGTCCAGTTGCTCCAGCCATCAATAAGTGAGGCATTTTTGCTAAATCGACAACAAACGTTTCATTAGAAATTGTTTTTCCAAAAGCAATAGGCAACTCCATTTCCGCTTCTTGAAATTTAGCTGATGCAATTACGGTTTTCATCGGCACCATAGTCGGATTCTTATTCGGAACTTCTATACCAATAGTTCCTTTTCCTGGAATAGGAGCGATGATACGAATTCCCAATGCAGCTAATGACAAAGCAATATCGTCTTCTAAACTTTTGATTTTTGAAATTCGAATTCCCGCTTCTGGAACAATTTCATATAAAGTTACCGATGGACCGACAGTTGCTTTAATCTGTGCTATATCAATTTTGTAATTGCGTAACGTTTCTACAATCTTGTTTTTATTTTCTTCTAATTCTTCCTGATTGATAGTAATTCCGACAGAAGTATATTCTTTTAATAAATCAATTGTTGGAAATTTATAGTTGGATAATTCTAAAGTGGGATCAAATTCACCAAAATCGGCAACTATTTTCGCCGCTAAATTTTCTTCAACAATATCATCATCTAATGCTTTTTCAATGATAAAAGAATCATCATTAGTTTTAATAAGTTCTGGTTGCGTAATTTGTAAAGATGGAGTAGAAGTAGGTTCTTTTTTTAGTGTTGGTTCTAATTCAATCTCCGAATAGCTTGATATGGTAGGTTTTAAAGCTTCTTTATTAATTTCAAATTGCGTTGAAGGTTTATCAGTTAACGCTTCCGAATCGTTTTCGTTTACAGCATATTCTTCTAAATTATAGCTACCATCTAAATTGGCACCATTCATTTCGTTTAAATCATTAGTGATGTCTTTTTTCTTTTTTTCAAAGAATGATTTAATGCTGTCGGGAGAAATCTTTATTTTAAATAAAAGATAAATGATTAATCCAGTGATAAGAAGTAAAAGCGTTCCTATTTCTCCGATAAAATCTTGAAAAAACAAGTTCATTTCATAGCCAATTGTTCCACCTAATTCGGGTAGTGAAGTGGCAAAAAATCCGAAAAGTATCGAAATAATAACGACCGCAAATAAATCCCAAAACCAAGTGGTTTTTAATTTTTTCAGCGGTAAATCCAACACTAAAAATGCTCCAGTTAAAAAGAATAATTTCACAAATAAGAAGGAAGCAGCGCCAAATCCTTTATAGATAAAGAAATCAGCAAGATAAGCACCGACTTTTCCTAACCAATTAATGGCCGTTTCATTTCGATTGGAAATTTCATTAACGACGCTTTGGTCTTCTTGACCATGAATAAAAAACGAAATGAAGGCGAGTAATAATCCTATAGAAAATAATAC
>JAYVFV010000260.1:0-2575 GCA_043772885.1 Flavobacteriales bacterium | reverse complement strand
CTTTTTACGCTGTTCTAATCTGTTTTCTTTTTCTTTTATGGTTTCTTGCTCCGCTATTTTTTCATCATAATTTCTATATCCGCCAAAAAAGCTTGTTAGGTAAATTTTATCAACTTCTTTCGGAATAAAATCTGTTTTAAATGTTGAAGATTTAATGAAGTCTATTATTTTGTTTTTATTAAATATTTTATCGGTATAAATAGAATCAATTTCAAGTTTTCCATTTCTATCAAGATAACCTGTTAATTCAATTCTATAAAGTTTATATTTATTAAAAGTTGAATCATATATAGGTATAAATTTCAGGCTTGAAATTTCACTTATTGATTCTGATAGTTTTTGGTTATTCGCTGAATTTTTAATATCAATGATATATTTATAGGGATAATTATAATATGAAATTTTTCTTTGTACTCTTTCTATATTTTTAATTTTTGGATATATCAAGTCAAAATCAATTTTTCGTTTAATAAATTCGTTTTTGTTCAAGTCAAATTGAAGAACTTTTTTTCTGTTATCAATAACATAAATGGTGTCATTTTTATTGAAAACGTAATTCGTATTTAAGAATTTATCTTTTTCGGTAATATCGTCTTTAAATTCGTTTACTGTTCCACCTCGTTTTTTATAAGTTCTGTATTGATTATCATAAAACATTTCGCATTTTTCGTCATCTTTATTACAATCTATAAATTCTTCGGTTGTATATGCTTTTATTAATATTCCATCAACATAATAAGTTACATTTTGGTGTTCTTCTCCTTTGTAATAGACTTCATTTTTTATATAGATAATTTTTCTTCCATCGTTACTAATTGCTACAAAGAATGGATGTCCATCATAAATATCAAAAGAGCGATTTATTTTATATAACGTTTTTTTTGCACCTAAACTGTCCGTTTCTTCGGTATAATAAACAAAAGATTCTCCTTTTAAATTAGGAAATTCGTCATCATAAGAAATTGATTTTAATTCAAATTCACGATTTGAAGAATAAGTTTCTGATATTGGAATTATAGATGTTGAAATTTGAGAAAATGAAATATTCACAACAAATAAATATAAAAAAAAATATGTTTTTTTCATTTTTCCACGTTTTGAAGTTAAATTACGACTAACTTATTGATAAATTACGACTAACTTACTTATATCCTCAATTATCTTTAGATGATGTTTGGTGTGCAATTTTAAAAACCAAATCGCTGTTTTCAATTTCAAATCGCCAAAAAAAGGATGTGTAAAATAGCTTTTGGCATGAAGTGTTGAAATATCGGCGATGTTCTTTCTGGCAAGTTCGAGTTTGGTTTGCAAATCCTCAATCGTAGCAACGTCAACAGGCTTAACTGATTTTGGCACTCTGACTCTGCCGCGTGGTATTTTATTGATAATTTGAATTAAGATTCGAATCTTATTAAACCTCCATTTGTAATTTTCAGGATTGGAGTTTTTGAGTTCCGCAACTACGAGATTAACAACCAGTAAGCTGTGGTCTATCTGCCAGCCAATTGTTGCATTTGAAACCCCAGGATTTGTTTTTTCAAAATCGGGAATATATAATTCTAATTGGTCTAAAAGCGAGTGTAGTTTTGTCATGGTTTAAAAAGATAAAATCCCAAACGTTAAGGGTTTGGGACTTTAGTATTATTTATTCTTCACTTTCCTTATCCAGATATTCCTGGACAATATTGATAGCGTTTGTTACAACATCGCTTAAAGCCGTAATAAAGCTGCCTTCCTGAGCGTTATTGATAGCGTGTTTAATTGCTTCCACCTCTTTAGGAATAATTTCATGAGTAATATTTCTGCCGCTATCGGCGATTCCTTCCAAAATCAAACCAATGATTTCTTCTTCGGTTCTGCCACGCAAATATTTCTCTTGGCGGATAATGATATGATCAAACATTCTTGCCGCAATCGTAGCACATTCTTTAATGTCTTCGTCACGACGGTCACCAACTCCGGCAATAATTCCGATTTTTTTGGTGGCTTCAACAGAATTTAAGTATTCCTCAACACCCTTATATCCTGAAGGATTGTGTGCAAAGTCAATCAACACTTTGAATTTTTTGAACTCAAAAATATTCATTCTTCCCGGTGTTTGTGCCGCACTCGGAATGAATGTCTGCAATGACAAACTGATATCTTCGGTTTTAAATCCTTGTAAATAACTGGCTAAAGTTGCGGCCAAAACATTGGCAATCATAAATTTGGCTTTTCCGCCCATGGTTAACGGAACATGAGTGGCTCTTTCAACTCTGATTTTCCATTCGCCTTTTTTGATCGTAATAAATCCATTTTCATAAACGGCAACAATTTTACCTTCTTTAGAAAACTGCTTTACTTTTGGATTGTTTTCATCCAAACTAAAGTACGCTACGTTGCAGCTTAATTCGTTGGCAATTTTCAAACATTGATCATCTTCGGCATTCAAAATTGCCCAGCCATCTTTCTTAACACTTTTAACAACCGTACTTTTTACACGAGCCAAATCATCTAAATTGTGAATGTCACTTAAACCTAAATGATCTTCCTGAATGTTGGTAATAATGGCAATATCACAACGGCTAAAACCAAG
>JAYVFV010000259.1:0-2582 GCA_043772885.1 Flavobacteriales bacterium | reverse complement strand
AAGCAACTAAAAACATCCTTTTTGAAGGTGACGGTTATAGCGAAGCGTGGGAAAAAGAAGCAAAAAAACGTGGATTAAGTAATCATAAAACAACGCCAACAGCCTTAAAAGCTAAAGTGTCTAAAAAAGCATTGGATTTATTCAAAGATTTAAACGTAATGAACCATGTAGAAGTAGAAGCTCGCTACGAAATCGAATTGGAAGAATATACCAAAAAAATCCAAATTGAGGGAAGGGTCCTTGGCGATATCGCTCGTAATCACGTAATTCCAACAGCAATCCGTTACCAAAATACCTTAATTGAAAACGTGTGTGGATTGAAAGAAATTTTCGGGGCAACTTTCGAAAAAGTGGCTAAAGAACAAATTTCTATCATCAAAGAAATTTCGGCTCATATCGAAAGTATCAACACCAACGTAGAAGCAATGACCGAAGCTCGTAAAAAAGCCAACGTTTTAACTGATGCTCAAAAAATGGCAGAAATGTATTGCGATAAAGTAAAACCTTACTTTGAAATAATTCGTGAACATTGCGATAAATTAGAACTATTAGTAGATGATGAAATTTGGACATTGACCAAATACAGAGAGTTGTTATTTACGAGATAAGATAAAATTTACAGAAATTGAAACCTGCTTGAAATTTTTAAGCAGGTTTTTTATTGGAAATACTTTTGTTTTCATAAAATTATTTTTAACTATATTCGTTATCCTATTATGACACGAATTTTTACTTTTATATTCATTTTTGGGATTTCTACTTTTGCCATATCGCAAGAGCAATTTGCTGTTTATTTCGACAGTAATAAATCGGACATTACCAAAACGGAAGAAAAAAAACTACAAAAATGGTTAGAAACCAATAAAGAAATCAAAATTGTAGCAATAAATGGATATACCGATGAAGATGGAAGTAATGGCTTCAATGATACTTTAGCAAAAAAAAGAGTCGATTTTATTTTTAGCTTTATCAAAGATAAAATTAAAATTCGAGAGGATTTTAAAACGCGAAGTTTCGGCGAAAATTTCAAACAATCCCAAAATAAAGCAGAAAATAGAAAAGTGATCATTTACTATTTATTGCCAAAAGATATAGCTCGTGAAGATGAAATTTTAGGAATAAAGAAAGAGGCAGTTGCTATAAAGGTGGATTCCAATCGAATTAAAAAACCAATTAAATATCCTGAAAAACTAACATTTCAAAATCCTGACGGAACTACAACCGAATATAAATTAGACAGAGAATTTATGAAAAAAGTTGGCGATGCTCCAGTGGGAGAAAAGCTAAAAATGGAAAACCTAAATTTCAAAATCAATACCTTTATCGTCAATCCAGAATCGAGAGGAAAAATGTTTGAACTATTATTAGTCTTACAAAAAAATCCACAACTAATTGTAGAAATCCACGGTCATTTGTGCTGCCAACCAATAGATAGATTAGATTTGTCAACGCAAAGAGCCAAATCAATTTATAATTTTTTGATCAATAATGATATCGAAAAAAAACGATTGAGTTACAAAGGATTCGGAAGCTCAATCCCCATTTATCCGTTACCTGAAAAAAATGAAGGGGAACGAGCCGC
Source organism: Flavobacteriales bacterium (assembly GCA_043772885.1). GTDB lineage: Bacteria > Bacteroidota > Bacteroidia > Flavobacteriales > Flavobacteriaceae > Flavobacterium. The sequence goes on along the minus strand of JAYVFV010000259.1, from coordinate 1,000 downwards.
TAACAGAAGAGTAGAAATTTTAATAGTTGCCAATTAATATGAATAAGAAAATTACAATTATTTTATTTATCTTGTTTTCAATACTGACTTCAGCTCAGGAGAAATTAGATGTTTATTTCGATTTTGATAAACACGATTTGAATGAAACTGCTGTCAAAAAAATCAACAGCTGGATTGCCCAAGGGAAAAGCTATCAAGTAACGAAATTATACGGATTTTGTGATTGGAAAGGAACTAACTCCTACAATGATACGTTGGCTTTAAAACGTGTCAATCAAGTTTTTAATTATTTAAAAGAAAGTAGTATTGAGGTTAAGAAAGACATTGAAATTCGTGGTTTTGGCGAAGATTTCGAGCAATCAAAAGTACAAGATGAAAACAGAAGAGTGACGATTATCTTTCAAGAAAAATCAGAAATAAAAACGGTCGAAGCTATCAAAGAACCGCTGAAAGAAAAAATGAAAACGGCAAAAAAAGGCGATTTAATCACACTCGAAAACATCTATTTTTTCAATAATTCTGCCAAAACCGTCCCTAAATCAGAGCCGCTTTTGTACGAACTTTTATGTGTTATGAACGACAATCCGAAACTAATTATTGAAATTCAGGGACACATCTGCTGCAAACGCCCAAATCAAAAAGAAGCGATTTCTGCAGCAAGAGCCAAAACGGTGTACAATTATCTAATTCGAAATAAAATCAATAGAAACCGAATGACGTTCAAAGGTTACGGCGTTACTCGCCCTGTGCATCCAATTCCCGAAAAAAATACGCAAGAAGAAGATGAAAACCGACGCGTTGAAATTTTAATTGTGGAGAATTAGAAGCGAATGGTTCGGGCATTTTTGTGATCCTTTTTCCTGCTGCCTTTCCAAAACTTTTTTGCAAAAAGGTTTTTCCCTTGCATCAGGGCTAATAAATATTCCATTTTCTTTACCACTGCGTCTTTACCACGCATGTGGGAATCCATTCCTCAATACATGGATTCCCACATGCGTGG
>JAYVFV010000258.1:0-2601 GCA_043772885.1 Flavobacteriales bacterium | reverse complement strand
ATGCGAATTGACACTTTTAGAGAAGATCATTGGTGAAGAAATATTATTGTCAATCAGCTGAACTAAGAAAAAACCTATCAGCACATAAATTGTTGTTGGTAAAAGATCCGATTGAAAATCACCATCCAAATTGCTTACCATCGTTAAAAGGCCAGCAATGACTGTAGCGATTAATGGACCAATGTAGGGAACTATGTTTAAAAGAGCACATAAAAAGGCTATTACAAAAGCATTCTCTACTCCAAATAGTAACAATACAATTAAATATAAAATACAAATAATAATAAGTTGAATTAGCAAGCCGATAAAATAACGGGTTAATAACGAACGTATTTTTTCTACCGAATTTAATATTTGCTGCTCTTGATTATCTGGTAATATTTTTTTCATACCAATAATAAAATGTACCTTATCTTTTAGGAAAAAGAAGCTTATAAAAAATGTAGCAGCTAATCCTATTCCGAAACTACTAATGGTTCCTATAACAGAATTAAAAAAATTAGTCAACCAATTGAAATCAAATTTAGAAGTCAAATCATTTTTTTTGACAATATTTGCTGCATCAATGTTGTGCATGTTGAGATAATGGGTTATTTGATTGGACAATGCCATGATTCGTTCTTCGATAGAATTTGTATCTAAAAGAGATAAGTTATTTCCCTGCGAAATAATAAGCGGGACAAACATCCATACCAAACCTACAATCAACATCAAAAATAAAAGCAATGTTGTAATCACTGCAATTGCATTAGGGAATTTCAGCCTGTTTCTTAAAAATTCTACGATAGGATTAGCAATGAGTGAGATAATTATCGCAATGATAATGTATATGAAAACTACCTGCACTTTATAAATAAAATACAATAACAAACAAATTAAAGCCAAAACTCCAATTGCTCTTAAAATTCCATTAGCTATCGTTTTGGAACTCATATCAATTAATTATTAAAGACATAGTTTAAAATATTCGCTCCCATTTTTAATGCTTTTTCTCTCACTTCTTTAGGATCATTGTGAATATCTGTATCTTCCCAACCGTCACCTAAGTCACATTCAAATGTATATAATAAAACCAATCTGCTTTCGATGAAAATTCCAAATGCTTGTGGCCGTTTTCCGTCGTGTTCATGAATTTTCGGCAAACCGTTAGCAAATAAATTTGGCTTTTGAAAAATGGCATGATTCGCCGGAATTTCAACCAAATCAGTATTGGGAAACAGTTTTTTTATTTCCTTTCGGATGTATTCATCCATACCATAATTATCATCAATGTGGAGAAAACCACCAGACATCATATAATTTCGAAGATTATTTTGATCGGAGGCATTAAAAACTACATTTCCGTGTCCGGTCATGTGAACAAAAGGATACGAAAACAAATCGGGACTGCTCGGTTCAACAGTTGCTGGTTTCGACTTTAAAGTGGTATTAATAGTTTGATTGCTGTACTTAATCAAATTGGGTAATGATGTTGGATTAGCGTACCAATCACCACCGCCATTGTATTTTAGCAACGCAATTTCTTGTGAAAAACAATTGGTTGTTATAATTAATGCGATAAAGAATAGTTTTTTCATTCGTTATTTTCGTTACTAAATACAACACTATGGCAAGCTACAATTGCAGCGGTTTCTGTTCGAAGTCTTGTATTTCCCAAAGTTACAGGAATATATTTATTTTCCAAAGCGGATTGAATTTCTTTAACAGAAAAATCCCCTTCCGGACCAATTAATAGCGTAATATCTTCATTTGGAATCAAAGTGTTTTTGAATGATTTTTTTTCCAATTCTTCACAATGAGCAATATATTTTTGTCCGACCATTTCTTTTTTGATAAAATCAGTAAACGCTATGGGATTGTTAAATTTTGGCAAATAATACTGATTGGATTGCTTCATTGCCGAAAGTAGAATTTTATCAAAACGCTCTCTTTTTATTACTTTTCTTTCAGAATGATCGCAAATTATTGGCGTAATTTCGTGGATGCCAATTTCAGTTGCTTTTTCTAAAAACCATTCGTAGCGTTCATTCATTTTGGTTGGTGCAACTGCTAAATGCAAATGATAATTTGGACGTTTTTGTTCTTCAAGTGAAATGATGTTGCAGGTGCATTTTGTATCAGAAGCTAAAGCAATCTCAGTTTTAAATAAAAAACCTAAACCATTAGTAACAAATAATATGTCGCTTTCTTTTTTACGTAGCACTTTAACAATATGTTTGCTTTCTTCTTTGTCAAATGTAAAAGAAGTTGAAGTTGGATTTATGTCTTTAAAATAGAATAATTGCATAGGATAACTTTAAAAATCGATTCGTGCTTTTGAAATTACCGAAGCATCATTGAATTTGCTTTCCAAATATTTGTGATAACCTACAATACCAATCATCGCCGCATTATCGGTTGTATATTCAAATTTCGGAATAAATGTTTTCCAACCCAATTTACTTTCGGATTCTTTTAACGTTTTTCTAATTCCAGAATTGGCAGAAACACCACCACCAATCGCGATTTGTTTTATTCCGGTTTGAGTAACCGCTAATTGCAATTTATCCATTAATATTTCAATAATGGTATGTTGAATAGAAGCACAAATATCGGCTTTAT
>JAYVFV010000257.1:0-2606 GCA_043772885.1 Flavobacteriales bacterium | reverse complement strand
GTAAAAACGAAATGTAGGATAAAATGCACACTTTTATCCAAACCACTTATTCTAATTGTAGGAAGTTTGGCAAAATCTGTCAAACATAAATAGGCCATCAATAGCGTCCACAGAGATGCTAAATAGAAATAACCTTTCTTATGCTCCAATAAGTGCTTTATAGTCGTCACTAGAAAGTAATTCGTTCATATCCGACACGTTGCTAACTTTCACTTTCACCATCCAACCCTTTCCGTATGGATCCGTATTTACAATTTCTGGAGTACTTTCCAACGTATCGTTAAATTCGATAATTTCACCAGCCACGGGCAAGAATAAATCTGAAACTGTTTTTACTGCTTCAACTGTTCCGAAAACTTCGTCTTTACCAAGTGTTTGATCTAGCGTTTCTACTTCAACATAAACGATATCTCCGAGTTCTTTCTGCGCAAAGTCAGTAATTCCAATGGTGGCAATTTCACCGTCGAGTGAAATCCATTCGTGATCTTTTGTGTATTTTAAGTTTGCAGGTATGTTCATTTTTTTGCTTTGTTTTTAATATTGATGTCAAATATAAAGTTTCGGAACTTGAAAATAAAACTAATTTATATTAATTCCCGAAATTATATCGAAGTGTAAAACCTGATCGAATATTTGTCGTTGGGAACGCTGTTGATATAACTGGTTTTGAGAATGAGTGATCATAAAAGAAAATCACGGTCAAGTTCTTACTAAAAGAATAATCTGCCGTCAGACGTGCCGACCAAACATTTTGCCCACCGGACAATTGGTTGTTGTCATAATCTAAATATCTTACAATTGTTTGTGTATTTCGATAGGACGCATCCAATTTTAAGTTGATATCACTTTTAATAATACCAGTAGGATTATCTGCCAATTTTGATGAGAAAATGACATCTTTAATTCTATAGCCTAAACCAACAATATACTCGATGCCTTTCACTTCTGTGAGCAAATTATTGTCAAAACTCAACGACATGGCTCGGTCCTTTTTCATTTCAGCCAATACTTTTACTGAGTTTTTCATTTCAAAATCAAATCGCACCAGTGGATTGAATTGCTCGACCAAATTGATGTTCGAAATTAGCAACTTATTAAAATAGTTTCCCCCAGCATCTGTTCCGATAGGATTATTATCGTATTCGAAATTGGATCTAAAAGCATTAATAGTATAGGTTGCTTTGTAACCATGCTGAATCGACATTCTCTTGAAGTTATCTTTAAAGAATTTGTATCTCATCAGACCTGTATACTTGATGTTCCAGTTAGGAAGCGGAATATCTCTAAAAGTTCTCAACGAAGAACTGGAAGCGTCTTTTCCGGTGTACGCCGCCAAGAAAGATGGAACCAAAACTGATTGGTTGTTCTTTCCAAATCCTACAGGAAAGCCTTCATTAGCCGTATACAATTCTCTTTGAGGAAATCTGATATCATTAGGGTCAGTTGGAATAGTGTAGGCACCAACACCATATCTAGGAATGCTCTGACCACCGTAATAATCTTCCGCAAGTCGATTGGCAATGATCAAACGATTGTTTCTAAAATCTTCAAATGCAGCTGAGAAATTTTCGTCACTTTGACTAAATGAGGTTTTTATCAATATCGTTGAGATCGAATAATTACCGAAGGTGTAAGGAGATCTTGAATTATAATTTAATGTTGTTGGATCCACATCATACTGTTCCGAATAATTATTTACATACGTTCGATCTGCATTTAAATCAATTTTGAAATCAGGGAACAAATCGATATTGGACGTAATATTAAGCGTTCGATTTGTAACTTGGGTAAAATTCTGGTTGAAATCTTGATAATTTGTCAACCAGCCGTTGCTTGCAGATTCTTGTCTAATGTCAGTTTGCGACCCGAAAATAAATCCAAGTGTTGGTTTTGATGAACCGAAGAATCCTTGTCCAGGCAAAAATCCAGGAAGTACCGTACCTCTATTTTCAATATAATTAACATTAATGGTTTTAATACTAGTTAGTACGCCAAGGAGCCCATTGACAAATAGGTTATTATTAGTTGTCGCTGGAGCGGCTGCCGTATTAACTACTTTTTGCCCAGGTTTCGGCGGAGCAACCGCCTTCGTTGCAGGTTTTGCCGTTTTTTTAGTCAAGCCAATATACTTGTAAAATGAGTCCATATTGAATGCAGTGTTCAATTTGTGGGAACTGGCATTCTGAACCGTATTTCCAAGATTGTAGTTGACGCCATCAATCTCTACATCAGACAGTAATAGTGATGCTCTTTGCCAGTTATAATCTCCTGTGTAAGAATAGGTTGATTTTACAAAACTTAAGAATGGCAATTTATTGATTGGCAAATCATAATTGACTACAAATTGCTGTGTTCGTGTAAAGGCCTCTCCTGGATTCCAATAATCCGTATACAAGGTAACACTATTGATCGGCTCGTTATTCTCATCTATGTAATTTCTAACGATATTGTTTGATGAAGCGGTGTAATTAATTTTTAGCGCTTTTGTCAAATTGTAATTAAATCCGTATTGATAATTGAATTGATAATTTCTTCTAAACAAAGGATCCAATGGAATTCCTTCAACGTCAATTTGTCTGAACTGCTGCTTGTTATATTGTCGAATA
>JAYVFV010000256.1:0-2624 GCA_043772885.1 Flavobacteriales bacterium | reverse complement strand
AACCTTTGCCATTACATGTTTTGCCTGGATATTTTTCAGAGCCAAAACCATACACGATGCATTAGCGTACATCAAACGAATGGTAACCGATTTACATTTTACGCCACAATATTTCAACTTCGAACGCTACAGTTATGAACTCCTTTTTATGCTGTTGTTATTTGTGATGGTAGAATGGAATAATCGCTATAAAATAGAACCGCTTTCGGGAAAATATTCCTGGATAAAGGTAATTATGAGCATAATGGCAATTCTGGCGTTGGGTGTTTTTACAGATTATAAAAACTTTATTTATTTCCAATTCTGATGAAAAAGTTTTTACTATTTGTATCCAAAATTTTACTTGTTATACTGCTTTCCGCGGTTGTATTAGATGCTATATATACAACTGTTTACTTGAAAAGTTCCAAAAGAAACAAGATAGAATATGTCTTCAACTCCCACCGCAAAAACTTTGATGTGGTTTTTCTTGGTTCTTCGAGAACACAAAATCACATGATGACAAAACTCTTTATTGATAAAGGAATTACAGCGTACAATTTTGGCATGAGTGGTTCTAAACTAGACGAAACGGCTTTGTTGTTAAAACTTATGCTGGAACGAAAATATAAAATTAAAAACATCATTTTGGATGTCGATGTAAACCTCAATAGCAATGCCCATTCCGATGGCGTTACCGCTATGTATATGCCTTATTTGCAAACTTCGACAACAATACAAAATCATTACAAAACAATGCCACAATACAACAAACTGCGGTATATCCCGTTTTATAGATACCTTGCGAACGATGCCAAAATTGGTTTCAGGGAAGTATTCTTTTCATTTGCAGGTAAAAAATCCAATGCGTTGGAGAATTTTGGCTATTTCCCTTTAAAAGGCTTCGGAAAAAATATGAGTTATGATCTTTCGGATTATTCGCCAAAAAGAAATTTTGCCTACGAAGAAATAAAAACTATTTGCAAAAAAAATAATATTCATTTAATTGCCATTAGCACGCCTATGTGCAGCGCATGCGATTCAAATGCTTATTTTAACAGTATAAAAGCAGTGTATCCCGAAGTTTATCATTATGAAAACAAAGTTACTGACGATAAATATTTTTCCTCCTGTGGCCACATGAATGTTGAAGGTGCCACGTTATTTACAACCATAGTAGTAAACGATTATATCCAAAACAAATTCAAAAATTGAAAAAAATACTATTCATTTTATTGATTATCAGTCAATCACTCCTGGCGCAACATAATTCCAAAATGGTTGTAGCAGTTGATAATGACAAAAAAGTGTTGACAGTCAATCAGCAACTAACTTTTTTTAACCAAACCAATGACACGCTGTCCACTATTGTTTTGAATGACTGGATCAACGGGTATAGTTCAAAAAACACGCCTTTGGCTGCCCGATTTTCGGATGAATTTGAAAGAAGTTTTCATCTGGCTAAAGAAAAAGAACGTGGAAGAACCAGCGCTATCATAATTTTAGATGAAAGTCAAACAGCTTTAACTTGGGAACGAGATGAAAATTATCCCGATGTTATTCAAATTCGACTGAAAGAAAAAGTAGTGCCAAATCAAAAAATAACCATCACATTACAATATTCTGTTAAAATTCCCAGTGACAAATTTACCAAATATGGGTATAATGAAAATGGACAATTGTATTTAAAAAATTGTTTTCTCCTACCGGCACGTTATGAAAATCATAACTTTGTGAAATATGATAATTTGAATACAGATGATTGTGCCAATGCTCTTTCTGACTATCAAATGGAAATCAAAATAACTCAAAATTTTGATCTGAATTCAGATTTGAACGAAGTGAAAAAAGAAACTAGTAACGGCTTCACTACTTATCAATTATCGGCAGAAAAAAGATTGGATTACACGCTGGTGATAGAAGAAAAAAAAGATTTTGAAAACTACAAAAATGGCGCTATCGAAATTGTTTCCAATCTTAAAGACAATCGACTCAATGAAATTCAAAGTGCTCTTATTGTTGATAGAATTGTGACTTATGTTACCAAAAATTTAGGCGAATTTCAGCACCAAAAAATAATTATTACCCAAACTGATTATGACAGAAACCCGTTTTATGGCTTGAATCAGTTGCCCTATTTTATTAGTCCGTTTCCAGAAGAGTTTATGTATGAAATTAAGTTCTTAAAAACGTATTTGAATAATTATTTACACAATTCCTTACAACTTGATCCAAGAAAAGACAATTGGATTTTTGACGGAATTCAGGTATATTTTATGATGAAATATATAGAAGAATTTCATCCAGAAAGTAAAATGATGGGCAGCATTGCCAAACTAAAATTGCTTAAAAGTTATAATTTAATTTCCCTTAATTTTAATGGTCAATACAGCTATTTATACATGTTGATGGCACGCAAAAACTTGGACCAACCGCTGGGAAATCCAAAAAACACTTTGATAAAATTCAACGAAAAAATTGCTTCAAAATATAAAGCCGGATTAAGTTTAAATTATTTAGATAGTTATCTTGAAAATAATGTAGTTCAAAATAGTATTCAGCAGTTTTTGGAACTTAATAAAAAACAACAAACCAATAGAGGTGATTTTGAAAGCATTTTAACCGCCAATGCACCAAAAAAAATC
>JAYVFV010000255.1:0-2631 GCA_043772885.1 Flavobacteriales bacterium | reverse complement strand
ATGAAAACAACAGGTTCTGAAATATCATCAATGGCAGGAAATTTTGATTCCTCAAAAGGAGATTTCAGAAAAGTAACCGTAAAAGCTGGAACAACAACTTTCATGGATTACAAAAAAATACCTGAAAGAGTGCAAGAACTCATTTTGTATATTAATGAAGCTATTAATAAATCGGAAGATTTTTTAGAAAACAATAATTTAGCTTTTGATGCTCATTTTCAAATGGTATCGATACATCCATTTGCAGATGGAAACGTCAGATTATCAAGATTGTTAATGAATTATGTTCAACAATATCATAAAGTCCCGTTGAGTGTGGTTTACAAAGAAGATAAGCAAGAATATTTTAATGCTTTGCAAGAAACAAGAAAAAACGAAGATATTTCAATTTTTAGAAATTTTATGTTTTCTCAAATCAAGAAATATTTGTTAGAACAAATTGAAGAATTAACAAAAAAACAAACTTCAAAAAAAACTGGAGAAAGGTTTTCTTTTTTATTTTAGCAAAAGAAAATAAACTAACTAAAATTTAACCACTCTTTTAGCCACCTTATAAAATTTAAAAACCTCATAATCTATTGATTATGAGGTTTTTTTGTACTCGGGACGGGACTTGAACCCGTACGACCATTACAGTCACTGGATTTTAAGTCCAGCGTGTCTACCAATTTCACCACCCAAGCAGTTTTTAACAAATAAAAAATATTTGTTATGATAATTTGAGCGAAAATCGGGGCTCGAACCCGCGACCTCGACCTTGGCAAGGTCGCGCTCTACCAACTGAGCTATTTTCGCAATTTTATGTTGTACCAATGTAAATATTTTATTAGTATTGCGAGTGCAAACTTAATGCTTTAATTTAGTTTTACAAGTCTTTTGCCTAAAAAAAATATTTTATATTGCAATTAATTGATATATAGATTTATAAAACTATTTATTAATCAACATTCTTTTAATTTCGTTTAATTTCATCATCGCTTCGATTGGAGTCAAGGTGTTTATATCCAAATTCAAGATTTCTTCTTTGATTTCTTCTAAAAGTGGATCATCAAGATTAAAAAAGCTCATTTGCATGTCATCCTTTTCTTGTTTTATACCAGCCAAAGCATCAATCCCATGATTTTTTTCTAGTTTTTTGAGCAACTTCTGTGCTTTTAGAATCACTGTTTGTGGCATACCAGCCATTTTCGCAACATGAATTCCGAAACTGTGCGCCGAACCACCTTTTATTAATTTCCGAACAAATAATACAGTGTCTTTTAATTCTTTAACAGATACATTATAATTTTGGATTCGTGGTAGCAAGTCTGTCATTTCATTCAATTCGTGATAATGCGTGGCGAATAAAGTTTTAGGTTTACTCGGATGTTCATGTAAATATTCTGCAATTGCCCAAGCAATAGAAATTCCGTCATAGGTGCTTGTTCCTCGACCAATTTCGTCTAGCAAAATCAAACTTCTATCAGAAATATTATTTAAAATCGAAGCTGTTTCATTCATTTCGACCATAAATGTCGATTCGCCCATAGAAATATTGTCACTAGCACCGACTCTTGTGAAAATTTTGTCTACTACTCCCATTTTCAGACTTTCGGCTGGAACAAAACTTCCTATTTGTGCTAGCAAAACTATTAATGCAGTTTGCCTCAAAATAGCCGATTTTCCTGACATATTCGGACCCGTAATCATGATTAATTGCTGTGTTTCTCTATCCAGAAAAACATCGTTGGCGATATATGGCGTTCCGACTGGCAATTGTTTTTCAATTACTGGGTGACGTCCGTTTTTAATATCTAATTCAAAACTTTCGTCTAATTTTGGGCAAACATATTTGTTTTCAATCGCCAACTGTGTGAAGGATGTTAAGCAATCTAATTGAGCAACCAAATTTGCATTCAACTGAACGGGTTTAATATAAGTGGTAATCCAAGCAATTAGTTGTTCGAAAAGATCGGTTTCTATTTTATGGATTTTTTCCTCGGCACCAAGAATTTTGGTTTCATATTCTTTTAATTCTTCTGTAATATATCTTTCTGCATTTACTAATGTTTGTTTTCGAATCCATTCTGTAGGCACTTTATCTTTGTGCATATTTCGAACTTCGATGTAATATCCAAAAACATTATTGAATGATATTTTCAATGATGAAATTCCTGTAGCTTGCGATTCTCGTTTTTCGATTCCTTCTAAAAATTCTTTTCCAGATGTTGATATGGCTCGCAAATCGTCCAATTCTTCATTTATTCCTTCAGCAATTACATTTCCTTTAGAAACTGCAACAGGTGCGTCTTGGTTTAAGGTTTTAGCTATTTTTTCTCGTAATAAATCGCAACTATGTAAAGAATCGCCAATAATTTTTACGGCTTCTTGTGGACTTTGCAAAGCCAATGTTTTTATAGGAATTATGGCGTTTAGTGATTCTTTGAGATAAACAACTTCACGTGGAGAAACTTTTCCTATGGCTATTTTAGAAATTAATCTTTCTAAATCCGATATTTGTTTTATTTGAGTTTGAATGCTTTTTAGAACGGATTGATTTTCTTTAAAATAAGTTACAACTTCATGACGGTTTCTGATTTTATTTATGTCTTTTAGAGGCAACGCTAACCAACGTTTGAGCAATCGCGAACC
>JAYVFV010000254.1:0-24036 GCA_043772885.1 Flavobacteriales bacterium | reverse complement strand
CTCCAACGATTACAACCGCAGCTCCCATCCCGTATGCGAAATTCATTGCTTTTTTGCTTAATAATGCCATAATAATAAAAAATTTAGTTAGTTAAGTTTGTTTAGTTAATTTATAGTTTAATTTTCTTTCCGTTTCCAGTTGTGTTTACACCCATATAATCTTGTACAGTTCTGAAACCGATATAACTACGTGCAGTATCTTGATATTCAAAATCCCTACTACTTACTTGTAGGAAGTAAGCAACATCTTTCCATGATCCGCCTCTTACTACTTTACGTTTATTAGTTTTGTCGGAAACATTAGGGTTCATTGAAGATACAAATTCATAAGACGATGCGTCATAAGATGAATCTGTCCATTCAGAAACATTACCCGCCATGTTATATAAATTATAACCATTTGGATCGTATGATTTTGCTTCTACAGTATATAAAGATTGATCGGCTGCATAATCTCCACGATTTGGTTTGAAATTAGCCATAAAACATCCTCTATCGTTTTTAGTATAAGGACCTCCCCATGGGAATGTTCCAGATTGTAAACCCCCACGAGCAGCATATTCCCATTCTGCTTCTGTTGGCAAACGGAATGAATTGATTAAATCTCTTCCTTTTTTGCTTTTTCTTTTAGACTTAATGTAAGCGTTCTTATTTAATGTTCGCCAAGCACAAAATGCTTTTGCTTGTTTCCAATTCACACCTACCACTGGATAATCTCCGTAAGCTTGATGCCAAAAATAATCATTATGCATTGGCTCATTATACGAATAAGAAAAATCTTTAACCCAAACTGTTGTATCAGGATATACTGGCGTTTGTTCCGTTACAATAAAATTTGAACGTTTACCGGTTTTAGCTCTTGCCGCTTTTTCAATATCCATCCATGAAAAACGAAATTTTAATTTATTAACATCAATAGTTCTTAATCCGTTAAATGATTCTGCTTGTGGCAGATACATAGTATCCATTACCTCGACATAATATTCATCAGGGTATTTTTTAGTATCTGTAATCAATTTGATTTTTTTGTTTAGTCTTCTACCAGCATACGGATCGTCGTCAGTCCCAACGCTGTAATAGTTTTCATACATGTATTTATCATAAGGAGACATTTTTGCAGGATCTTGATCATTAAATGCAAAATCGCCAATACTACCTGTATTTTTACCGCCTTTTCCAGAACCTGGTTTAATACCAACCTCGTCAGCAAGAATTGCTAATCGAACTCTAATAATAGAGTCTTGAACCCAATTAACAAATTGACGATATTCACTATTCGTAATTTCGGTTTCATCCATGTAAAAAGATCTAACAGTAACTGTTTTAGTTGGTGAATCTTGTATATTGGCTAAATCATCGTCTGATTTACCCATAATATAAGCTCCTCCTGGAACTAAAGTCATTCCGAAAGGCTTTTCTGGATGCCATTTTTTTCCTTTAACTCCTACTAATTCACCTTTGTCTCCGGTCTTACCGCAGCTCACTAAAAGAGTTAAAACAGATGCAAATGCTATGAACTTCTTCATATAAATTTGGGTTAATTTTATAACTTATTTTTAAGGGCGTAAACCTATTTATAATTTTTGAATTAAACAATTATTTATTTCTAAAAAAAAGCAATACTATTTCAAAATTATGAAATAAAATTAAATTAAAAATAAAAAACATCGACAAAATACGCATTACGCCGATGAAACACACTCCATTTCAATGTTTGTAAGTTTTAATTTACGGTAAAATAAAGTTATTATAATTTATCAAAAAACAAATTACAAAGTACTTTTTCGTTGCGCTTTCCACCATCTTTGAGGGAATTCAAAATTACACGCAGCTAAGTAATCATCATTTGTACACGGTAATAACGTATTCTTTTTTAATTTATTGTTAGTGTTTGTAAAAAAAGGAATTTCAATCCACCATCTTTCCGATACATTACTTTTGAAGAATACGATTTCATCGTCTTCGAAAGGAACGATGTACTTAACGTAATCTTTTTTACTCCCAAATGGATACTCATTCGATCTGTAATGTATCCCTTCAATAAAATACCAAATTATTTGTGCCATCAATACCGATTCTTGCTTTGAATTGGAGTGATTGAACAATCCCAAACACGATGTTTTATCACTAATTCCAGCATATCGAGAGAGCGAACAAATTTCTTTTCCATTAAATCCATTTGGTGAAAAAACACTGGTATTACCAGAATCCGATGATTTTACAGCAGTCATATCAATACTTACTAAATCAGCATCTCTAAAAACGGGTTCCGCAATTTCAATATTATTGCAAACTTCTCCCAATCGATAGGCATCAAAAAATAATTTTTCGATTAAATCAATTTCTTCTTGAGAATTATAATAGGTTTGATAACCAATGTTGCTAAAATTAAATAAATTATTGGGTTCTTCAACAATTATCTTCGATAAATAGGATTCTGACAGTAGACTATTCTCTCGCTTCACAATATCAAATTTAGAATCGATAGCAACCAAATTAACCATTTGTTCTAAAGCATCATAGGCTCTATAAAGCGCATAGGTTATATCTTGTGAACCTCCAATTACAATAGGAATTATTTTTTCCTTTACTAATAAAGCCACTATGTTTTGTACGGCAAAATAAGTATCGTCTAAAGAATTTCCTGGTAAAACATCTCCTAAGTCGGCGATCGATTTTACCCAATTCCCTGGAAATAAAGAATACAATTCCTTACGTACATAATCCAAATTAACTTCTTGATTATATTCTTGACCTCGATTTTCTAATACACCAATAATTGCAATGCTAATTTTATCAATATCTGGAAAAGCATCATTTGTATGAAAAACCACTTTATTTCCCAAATGTTGAGAAGAAAGTTGCTTTACAAAATCGACGATTTCAGTAGAGACAGGTTCTAGAAAATCAAATTCCATTTTTTATTTCTTTTTGGCGGGTGTTTTTTTGGCAGGTGTTTTTTTGGCAGGTGTTTTCTTTTCAATCATTTCTTTAACTTGTTCCAATGTCAACTTTGCCGCATCAATATCTTTGTTCAATTCAATTTTGATTTTTCCTTTGGTGATTATCGATCTTCCCCAACGTGCTTTTTCTACTTTTATTCCTTCCGCTTTCCAGTCATGGATAACTTTATCGACTTCTTTCTGCTGTTTGTCTTCAATCAATTCATTCAAATCGGATGGCGATAAATTATCGAAATTGTATTTTTTACTCACATTGATAAACATGCCGTTCCATTTGATAAACGGTCCAAAACGACCAACTCCTTTTTGAATAGGCAAATTATCATACGTTCCGATTGGTGCGTCAGCTTGTGCTTTTTCATTGATTAATCCTTGCGCAATATCCATCGTAACATCCATTGGATCCATTCCTTTTGGCAACGAAATAAATTGCTTTCCGAAGCGAACATACGGACCAAAACGACCATTGTTTACTTCCAATTCTTCACCTTGATAAGCTCCTAATGATTTTGGGAGTAAGAACAAATTCAATACTTCTTCCAAAGTTATATTTCCGATATTCTGATCTTGACCTAAACTTGCAAATTGTTTATTTTCATCCTCGAAATCTCCTATTTGTGCCATGGCACCATATTTTCCTAAACGCACCAAAACAGTTTTTCCAGATTTTGGATCTTTCCCTAATATGCGTTCACCACTTTCTCGATCGGCATTTTTTTCAACATCCAAAACTCTTGGATGAAAATGCGAATAAAAATCATTCATCATTTTTGCCCAATCGACATTACCTTCTGCAATTTCATCAAAATCTTGTTCGACTTTTGCAGTAAAATTGTAATCTAGAATGGTTTCAAAGTTTTTTACTAAGAAATCGTTTACGATAATTCCGATATCGGTTGGCACTAATTTTCCTTTATCAGAACCTACATTCTCAGTCAAAACTTGCGATTTTACTTCGGCGTTTCTTAAAATAATTTGATTGTATTTTCGTTCTTGACCCTCAAAGTTTCCTTTCTCAACATATGTTCTGGCTATAATAGTTGAAATCGTTGGCGCATAAGTTGATGGACGACCAATTCCTAATTCTTCTAATTTTTTTACTAATGAAGCTTCTGTATAACGACTTGGCGGACGCGAAAATCGTTCGGTTGCAGTAATGTAATTATTTATTAGTTTTTCATTTACTTTTAATGTTGGCAACATCCCTTCTTGTTCATCATCATCATCGTCATTTCCTTCCAAATATACTTTTAGGAAACCTTCAAATTTAATCACTTCTCCTGTTGCAGAAAAAATTTCACTATGATTATTGGCTTCTATTTTCACGTTAGTTCGTTCCAATTCAGCATCGCTCATTTGCGAAGCTAACGTTCGTTTCCAAATCAACTCATACAATCGTGCTTGATCTCGCTCAACATTCACAGTACGCCGTGACATTTCCGTTGGACGAATCGCCTCGTGTGCTTCTTGTGCTCCTTTACTTTTTGTAGTAAAACTTCTTGGTTTGCTAAATTCCTTTCCGTAGGAACTCGAAATCTCAGCTTGAGCAGCTGCCATTGCCTCTTGCGAAAGATTAACGCTATCGGTTCTCATATACGTAATCAATCCGGCTTCATACAAACGTTGTGCAATTTGCATCGTAATTCCAACTGGCAAATACAATTTTCTGGCGGCTTCTTGCTGCAAAGTAGAAGTCGTAAATGGTGCCGCTGGTGATTTTTTTGTTGGTTTGGTTTCTAAATCTCCTACTTTATAAGTAGAACCTATATTTTGATTTAAGAAATCTTCTGCTTGCTTTTTCGTAGCGAAGTTCTTTGGCAATTTTGCTTTGAATGATTTTCCGGCTTCGTTGGTGAATTCGGCAGTAATACTATAGGATGCATCTGAATTATGAGTTTGAATTTCTCTTTCTCTTTCCACAATTAAACGAACGGAAACCGATTGCACACGACCAGCAGACAATCCACCTTTCACTTTTTTCCAAAGTACTGGCGACAATTCATAACCAACTAATCGGTCTAAAACCCTTCGTGCTTGTTGCGCGTTTACTAAATTATAATCGATGCCACGTGGATTTTCGATTGCTTTTTGGATGGCAGTTTTGGTAATTTCGTGAAAAACAATTCGCTTGGTTTTATTGGGATCTAATTTTAATTCTTCGGATAAATGCCAAGAAATCGCTTCTCCTTCTCGGTCTTCATCGGAAGCCAACCAAACCATTTCGGCATTTTTGGCTAAGTCTTTTAGCTTTTTTACTAATGCTTTTTTATCGGCAGAAACTTCGTATTTGGGTTTGAATCCGTTGGCTACATCAACACCCATTTCCTTTGAAGGCAAGTCGGCAATGTGTCCGTAACTCGATTCAACTTGAAAGTCAGAACCAAGAAACTTTTCGATAGTTTTTGCTTTTGCAGGTGACTCAACGATTACTAAATTTTTTGCCATTTGGGATTTTGTTTGTTGGCAAAAGTATTTAATTTTTTTAGATTTTGAGTTTTTGGAAACTATTTTAATTGATTACACAGAGATTCACGAAGATTACAAAGCCATTCACGGAGACTCTTTTTAGACACTATTGCAATTGAAATCCTTTTTATTCGCCATTTTTTGGCGTGTAAAAAAGATTACATCACAAAGGTTTATATTTTTAATTGTGTTCGGTCAGTTCGCTTCGCTAGTGTGAAATGGAAAGCGGGAAATAGCTCCTAATAAAACTATGTTAAACATTATCTGCCATCTTGTCAGATTTTATAATTTAGTAGTATCTTTGCTGTCCGAGAAAATCGAAAATTAGTTGTATGGAAAAGGAAATCGATGAAAAGCTACAAGGACAAAGTTTAGTTCTTGAACACAAACCCGAAAACACCAAAAAACTTTATATTGAAAGTTACGGTTGTGCTATGAATTTTTCGGATAGTGAAATTGTAGCTTCCATCCTTACTAATGAAGGATACAATACCACTCAAATTTTAGAAGAAGCCGATTTGGTTTTAGTAAATACCTGCTCTATTCGTGATAAAGCAGAGCAAACGGTTCGCAAACGTTTAGCAAAATACAATGCGGTGAAACGCATTAATCCGAAAATGAAAGTTGGCGTTTTGGGTTGCATGGCAGAACGCTTGAAAGAAAAATTTCTCGATGAAGAGAAAATCGTCGATATGGTTGTTGGTCCGGATGCCTACAAAGATTTACCAAATCTTTTAAAAGAAGTGGAAGAAGGTCGCGATGCCATCAACGTAATTTTATCAAAAGAAGAAACGTATGGCGATATTTCTCCCGTTCGTTTGATGAGCAATGGTGTAACGGCATTCGTTTCTATCACTCGTGGTTGTGATAATATGTGTACGTTTTGTGTCGTTCCGTTCACACGAGGAAGAGAAAGAAGTCGCGAACCACAAAGTATCATTGCCGAAATTCAGGATTTATGGAATAAAGGATTTAAAGAAATTACGCTTCTCGGACAAAACGTTGATAGTTACCTTTGGTACGGCGGCGGATTGAAAAAAGATTTTGACAAAGCGTCGGAAATGCAAATAGCAACCGCTGTAAAATTTGAACATTTATTAGAGTTGGTGGCAATTACATTTCCGAAAATGAGAATTCGTTTTTCGACATCCAATCCACAAGACATGCACGAAGAAGTACTTCATGTCATAGCGAAATATGCAAACATTTGCAAACACATTCATTTGCCTGTTCAATCGGGAAGTAACCGAATCCTAGCAGCAATGAACCGACTTCACACTCGTGAAGCATATATGACATTGATTGATAAAATAAAAAATATAATTCCAGATGTTTGTGTTACACAAGATATGATTGCTGGTTTTCCAACTGAAACCGAAGCAGATCATCAAGATACACTTTCATTGATGGACTATGTAAAATACAGTTTTGGATATATGTATGCGTATTCGGATCGCCCTGGAACGTTAGCCGGCAGAAAAATGGCAGATGATATTCCGGAAGAAACTAAAATGCGCCGATTACAAGAAATTGTTGATGCACAACGCATCCATAGCGGATTTAGAACACAGGAGTTTTTAGGACAAACAGTTGAAGTTTTAGTAGAAAAAACTTCTAAAAAATCAGAAAACGATTTATCGGGAAGAAACTCGCAAAGTATCACTGTTGTTTTTCCAAAAGGGAATTATAAAATTGGCGATTTTGTAAATGTGAAAATCACGAATTGCACCAGCGGAACTTTAATTGGGGAAGCGGTTGGGTATGGTGAGATGAATTAAAAAAGTTTCAAGTTTCAGGTTTCAGGTTAACATTCTAACTTGAAACTTGAAACCTGAAACCTGAAACAAATAAAAAAAATGGAATCAGTTCAAAACATAAAACAACGATTTGAAATTATTGGAAACGATCCAAAGCTCAATCGTGCCGTAGAAAAAGCCATTCAGGTTGCTCCTACCGATATTTCGGTTTTAGTAACTGGTGAAAGTGGCGTTGGAAAAGAAAGTATTCCGAAAATTATCCATTCGCTTTCCCACAGAAAACACGGAAAATATATTGCTGTAAATTGTGGTGCTATTCCGGAAGGAACCATTGACAGTGAACTTTTCGGACATGAAAAAGGTTCGTTTACCGGAGCCAATAATGCTCGTGATGGTTATTTTGAAGTCGCCAATGGCGGAACGATTTTCTTAGATGAAGTAGGCGAATTGCCTTTAACAACACAAGTGCGTTTGCTTCGTGTGTTGGAAAATGGCGAGTTCATTAAAGTGGGTTCTTCACAAGTACAAAAAACCAATGTGCGAATTGTAGCAGCCACTAATGTCAATATGTTTGACGCTATTGAAAAAGGAAAATTCAGAGAAGATTTGTTTTATCGTTTGAGTACTGTTGATATTCTGCTTCCACCTTTACGCGACAGAAAAGACGATATTCACTTACTTTTTCGAAAATTCGCTGCCGATTTTGCTCATAAATATAAAATGCCTCCAATAAAACTAGAAGATAATGCTGTCGATTTATTGGTAAAATACCGCTGGAGCGGAAACATTCGTCAGTTGCGAAATATTGCTGAACAAATTTCGGTTTTAGAAACCAACAGAAACATATCAGCAGCAGCTCTGAAATCCTATTTACCACAAGATGGAAGTAATTTACCATCAGTAATAAAAGATAAGAAAAACGACAGTGATTTTTCGACCGAAAGAGATATTTTATACAAAGTGCTTTTTGATATGAAAAGCGATTTGAATGATTTGAAAAAACTTACTTTGGAATTGATGAAAAACGGTGTTTCTAAAGTGCAAGACATCAATCCGAATTTGATTAAAAAAATATACGGACAACAAGAAGATACCGAAACTTCTTTTGAAGAAGAACCGAGATTAAATGTGATTCCAAATCAAAATCAATCCGTTCAAGAAGAATTTGATGACGAAGAAGACGATTCAAATTACCTTTTTGCCGAAACGGTAGAGGAAGAAGAAGTATTAAAATTAGAACAAAAAGAAATCGAACTGATTAAAAAATCATTAGAACGCCATAAAGGAAAAAGAAAAGCCGCAGCCGACGAATTGGGCATTTCTGAAAGAACTTTATATCGAAAAATAAAACAATTTGATTTGTAAATTAATTGATAATTGATAATTGGAAAAGAATATCTTTGACTTTTTATAATTGAGAATGGCTCGAGCTTGCGACAGCATGAGACCTTTGAGAAGAAATAAACAAAACGAATGACTCAAGCTTGCGACAGTAGGACCCAATAAAAATAGTAACTGGAATGAAATACATTAAATATATCGTTGTTGTAATTGTCGCTTTCAACTTGAACAGTTGTTCGGTTTACAACTTTACAGGAACTGGAAAAATCGATGCTAAAACATTTCAAGTCAACTATTTTCAAAATAATGCCGACTTGATTGAACCCGGAATCGAACGTACATTTACTTTAGAGTTACAAGATATTATTCAAAATCAAACCAATTTAAATTTGGTAAATTCGAGTGGCGATTTGACTTATGATGGTGAAATTGTAGAATACAGAATCACGCCAATGACGGCAACGGCCGACCAAAGAGCAGCTCAAAACCGATTGACTATTGCTGTTAATGTTCGCTTTTCAAATAAAAATAAAGAAACAGATGATTTTGAAAAACGGTTTTCCTTTTATTATGATTATGACGGAAATACACAACTTATTGGTTCCAAACTTACAGCTGCCTTAGATGAAATTTTTGAACGAATAACACAGGATATTTTTAATGAATCTTTAGCGAAATGGTAAGTTTGTTAATTTGGTAATTCGGTTATTTGATATACGAATAACCAAATTAACAAATAACCAAATACACAATTATGAACTTAACCGATTACACATACTTAATCAACAAACCAGACGCCATCAACGAGCGTCATAACATTGCTTTGGAAAAGATTATGGAGGAATTTCCGTATTTCCAAAGCGCGTGTGTTTTGCGATTAAAACATTTGTACAATCAAGACAGTTTCAAATACAATTATGCTTTAAAAGTAGCTGCTGCATATACAACAGACAGAAGTATTTTGTTTGATTTTATCACTTCCAACACTTTTGTTACCGTTCAAAACGGATTGTACGATCAAAAAGTCGCCGAACTTTTAAATATTAATGTGGTAGAAAGTGAGCATTTAATTCAAGAAGTTCCCGTTAATTCGTTAGAACAATCCATTTTATCCTCTATAAAAGAAGCCAATCCAAACGAAACATTCATCGAAGCTAAATTAGAAATTGGCAAACCTTTAGAATTTTCAGCAAATGAAAAACATTCGTTTCAAGAATGGTTACAACTGTCTCGATTCAAGCCAATTGAAAGAAAAGAAACCTCACTAGAAGAAGAAGAAAGAAAGAAAAAAGCTGCTATTATTGATAAATTTATAGAAACAAATC
Source organism: Flavobacteriales bacterium (assembly GCA_043772885.1). Lineage (GTDB taxonomy): Bacteria > Bacteroidota > Bacteroidia > Flavobacteriales > Flavobacteriaceae > Flavobacterium. The sequence goes on along the minus strand of JAYVFV010000254.1, from coordinate 14,184 downwards.
CGAAAATTCCACCCATAAATAAAGAAATTTCAACAGTCTTTTCAGAACCAATTTTTGAAGACAAATCCTATTTAATGACCGAAACTTTGGCGAAAGTGTATTTGGAACAAAAAAAATATTCGAAAGCAATTCAAGCTTATGAAATTTTAATTTTGAAATATCCAGAAAAAAGTAGTTTCTTTGCACACCGAATTTTAGATATAAAAAATTTACAACAAAATAATAATAGTTAAGCAATGAGTACATTTTCAATTTTTTTAGTATTAATTACAATCGTTTGTTTCTTATTAATAATCGTAATTATGGTGCAAAATCCTAAAGGTGGCGGATTAGATTCATCTATTGGAGGTTCACAAATGTTAGGTGGTGTTCAAAAAACAAGCGACTTTTTAGATAAAAGTACTTGGACATTAGCAGCCGTATTAATCGTTTTAGTATTGTTTTCTAGCTTAAGTTTTTCAGGAAGTTTAAACGACAACAACTCAAAAGTATTTGACGATACGACGGCTCCAGCTAAAACAGCAACGCCAGCTAAAACAGCTCCAGCAAAATCAACCGACACCCAAGGAGAAGCTGAAAAGAGCGAAGCTAAGCCAGCTGCAACGCCTGCAACTCCAGAGAAAAAATAATTTTTTTTCACTATAAAAATTGAAATCCCGAATCACATCGGGATTTTTTTTTGTGAGCGAAGGGCTTGGGCTTTCTTGGTTTCCATATTCCTGCCATTGTTCCTGCCGAAAAAAATCGGCATCCTCGCTGTCAGGGCTAAAAAGTTTTCGTCATACCTTTTGGCAACATTTCTTACCTTCGCTGAAAATATGTCAGTTTTAAGCTAATGGCACAATTTCTGACAAAAGCAGAACATCAAAAAAATACAATACTTAATTTATATAATCATGGCATTAAAAATTAAACCTCTTTCAGACAGAGTAATCATCGAACCCGCTGCAGCAGAAACACAAACAGCTTCCGGAATAATTATTCCCGACACCGCAAAAGAAAAACCTCAAAAAGGAACTGTCGTTGCCCTTGGCAATGGAAAAAAGGACGAACCGATGTCCGTTAAAATTGGAGATACCGTACTTTATGGTAAATATGCTGGAACCGAATTGAAATACGAAGGAAAAGATTATTTGATCATGCGCGAAGAAGATATTTTAGCGATAATTTAAGCATGACCCGAGGCGTAGCCAAACTGTATGGATCGCAGCGGAATAAAATAACCAAATTAACAAATAACTAAATTATCTAGTAAAATGGCAAAAGATATAAAATTCGATATTGAAGCACGTGACGGATTAAAACGTGGCGTTGATGCATTAGCAAACGCAGTAAAAGTAACCCTTGGCCCAAAAGGTCGTAATGTAATTATTGGAAAATCATTCGGTGGACCAACAGTAACAAAAGACGGAGTTACCGTTGCAAAAGAAATTGAATTAAAAGACCCGTTAGAAAATATGGGCGCTCAAATGGTGAAAGAAGTCGCTTCCAAAACCAATGATTTAGCAGGAGACGGAACAACAACCGCTACTGTTTTAGCGCAAGCGATCGTTAAAGAAGGTTTGAAAAACGTAGCGGCTGGTGCTAATCCAATGGATTTAAAACGTGGCATCGACAAAGCAGTTGAAGCTATTGTTGCCGATTTAGCAAAACAAGCCAAAATAGTAGGTAGCGATTCTGAAAAAATCAAACAAATTGCTTCTATTTCTGCTAATAACGACGAAGTAATTGGCGATTTAATTGCGACTGCTTTTGGTAAAGTGGGTAAAGAAGGTGTTATCACAGTTGAAGAAGCAAAAGGAACTGACACTTACGTGGATGTTGTTGAAGGAATGCAATTCGACAGAGGGTATTTATCTCCGTATTTTGTTACTAATCCAGAGAAAATGAATATAGAATTGGAAAATCCATACATTCTTTTGTACGACAAAAAAGTATCTTCTTTAAAAGAATTGCTTCCTGTTTTAGAGCCAGTAGCACAATCTGGGAAACCATTATTAATTATTGCAGAAGATGTTGATGGTGAAGCATTATCGACTTTAGTAGTGAATAAATTGCGTGGTGCATTGAAAATTGCTGCCGTAAAAGCACCAGGTTTTGGTGACCGTAGAAAAGCAATGTTGGAAGATATTGCTATCCTAACTGGCGGAACTGTAATCGCTGAAGAAAGTGGATATACGTTGGAAAATGCAACGTTAGAAATGCTAGGAACTGCCGAGAAAATTGTAATCGACAAAGACAACACTACAATAGTTAATGGTGCTGGAAATGCCGATTTAATTAAAAATAGAGTTAATCAAATTAAAAGTCAGGTGGAAACTACGACTTCTGATTACGACAAGGAAAAATTGCAAGAACGTTTGGCGAAACTAGCTGGTGGTGTTGCCGTTCTTTATGTTGGAGCGGCTTCTGAAGTGGAAATGAAAGAGAAAAAAGACCGTGTTGACGATGCCTTACATGCGACTCGTGCCGCTGTGGAAGAAGGAATTGTTGCTGGTGGTGGCGTGGCTTTGTTAAGAGCAAAAAGTGCTTTAGCAAACATAAAAGCTGCCAATGCTGATGAGGCAACTGGAATTCAAATTGTATCTCGAGCAGTAGAATCGCCATTACGAACCATTGTTGAAAATTCAGGATTGGAAGGTTCTGTAGTAGTAGCAAAAGTATCGGAAGGAAAAGGCGATTTTGGTTACAATGCCAAAACCGACGAATACGTAAACATGTTAAAAGCTGGAATCATCGATCCTAAAAAAGTAACTCGTGTAGCGTTAGAAAACGCAGCTTCTGTGGCTGGAATGATTCTTACAACCGAATGTGCTTTAGTAGAAATTAAAGAAGAAAACGCTGGTGGTGGAATGCCAATGGGCGGTGGAATGCCTGGAATGATGTAAATTTGAGGCAAAAGAAAATAGGCGAAAGCCAAAAGAAAAAATCCGTTATGTGTAAAACATGACGGATTTTTTATTTGCAACTATTTTAGTACTTTTGGGAAAATGTAACTAATTTTTTTATTCATGCCAAACAAAAACAAGTATCTTTCTTTTCTTTCTTTTTTGTGTTTCAGTTGTTCTTTTCTTTCTACACAAGCACAAACAAATGCATCTCATAAACAAGTTATTACAAATGCTTTTGAACGCTATTTTGAATTAGAGCGCGAAAATATTCATGTCCAACTTGACAAAAATATTTTCATGACAGATGAAACCATTTGGTTCAAAGGATATGTATATAACAAGAAATTAAATTTGCCTTTTTATACTACAACTAATGTATATATGCAATTAATAGACGAATCAGGTGAAATAGTTACGAGCCAATTATTGTACTCGATGAGCGGCCTTTTTTCTGGGAAAATAAATCTAAATAAAAAGTTCAAATCAGGTTATTACTACATACAATTTTACACCAATTGGATGAATAATTTTGATGAAGATGAATCCTATATCCAAAGAATTAAAATTAAAAATTTAAACGAAAACAGCATTCCAATATTAGAGAGTATAAATCCGAAAAATATTAATTTACAATTTTATCCAGAAGGCGGAAATCTTATAATGGATGTATCCAATAATGTAGGTGTAAAAATCACTGACAGTAATGGCAAACCAATTCCAAATTGCGTGTTAGAAATTCATGACAGCAATAATGTGCCACAAAAAAGCATTGTTGTAAACTCTTTTGGAATGGGTAAATTTGAATTCGTTCCAAATGGACGAGACTATAAAGCTGTATTGGTTTATAATGATAGTAAATTTGAATACATCCTTCCTGCTTCCAAACCAGACGGAATTTGTTTGGAACTTAACAATTACATATTGGATGATAAAACTTTAGTTAAAATAAAGTACAATAAAGAATATGCGAAAATTTTAAAAAACAAAACCTTATATCTTGTCATTCAAAAAAATGAAAAGTCTTTTATAATTGATCTTAAATCGAATACTGAAAAAGACATTACTACAATTATCTTTTCAAATGAATTACTATTTTATGGCGTAAATTCAATTAGAATTATCGACTCAGAGATGAACGAAATAGCGCACAGATTACTCTATTTAAATGAAGTTAAAAATACTAAAATCAATATAAATCCAGGTTTTCGGAATAATGAGAAAATAGACCTAAGCGGGGATACAAACTGGTACGATGCCTGTATAAGTGTTGCTACACTTCCTTCAAATACAAAGCTCATTTCTGATGAAAATATCATTACTACTTTAACTCTAAATTCATTCTTAAACGAGAAGCTATTGATTAGAAGTGACTATTTTAACGAAATAAACAGATCAAAAAAACATGAATTGGATTTGATGATGTTAACACAAAAAAGCAACAAATACGATTGGAATAAAATTAAAAGAAATACAAAAACTGTTATTAATTATCCTTTTGAAAATGGTTTGGAAATAAAAGGTTACATCAATAACACAAAAGCTGATTTAAATGAATGCAGAATTCAATTAAAAAATATTTTATCCGATGTAATAGCTTCAACAGAAGATATCGAAAAAGATGAATTCTTCTTCAAAAATACAATAGTAACGGATTCACTACGCGTAACCTGTAATTTAATAGACAAAAAAGATCGTTCAAAAAAAGATATGAATTATCATTTAACCATTACCAATAAACATAAAAAATTTAATAAAACTTTTGTGCCAATTCCATATGAATATCCCGAAAGGAAAGACAATTATGGTTTAAGTGAAGTAGAAATTCCTTTTTTTGATATTAATAATGGTATTTTATTGGAAGAAGTGGAAATAAAAAAAATAAAGGAAAAATTAAGAAGAAAAAATGAATCTGAAAATTCCTATTTAAGAGGTTACAAAGTTGGCGTTGATGTAACAGAAAACACAGTTGTATTAAATTTTATTGAGCAAAACGGTTTTAATGTAACTAGTCGCGGTGGTTCAGTAAATATTACTGGCAGAACCAGAATCTCGATAAATGGTGTACCATTTACAACACCAATTGTATTTATTGACGGCATTCAAATAATGAGTTTTGATATATTATCTGGAATGAAAATGGATGAATTGGATGAAATTTACATCAGTTCTACTGCTATAGTAGCTTCAATGAATAACAATCAAGGCATCATTAAAATGTATCGAAGACAACCTGAATTTTTTAATACCGATCCAAATAATAAACCTAAAACATTACTAGGCGGATTCAAAATGATTACGCCTTTTGAAAATGCAAATTACGTATCTGAAAATTCGATTGGATTTGAAAATTTTGGACTTCTATATTGGTCTCCATGGATTTTAACCGACGAAAAAGGAAATCTTAAAGTGGTTATCCCAAACAATAATCGCAAAACTGTAAAACTCTTAATTGAGGGCTTCACACTAGACGGTCTCTTAATTTCTGAAATTAGGGAAGTAAATTTAGAATAATAATTTATTTTTTCTTCCTAAGTAACTTCAACAATACTGGAAAGGTAGTTACCAATATAATTCCGACTACAATGTATTCGATATAATGTTTCAAATCGATATCAAACTGATTTAAGAAAAGCGAGTGTAAATAATGTCCCGAAAAAATCATCGTAAACGACCACAATAGAGAACCTACTATATTGTAAAACATGAATCGCTTTTTATCCATTTCTACTATTCCGGCAATGACCGGAGCAAACGTTCTGAAAATTGGTAAAAAACGTGCAAAAACAATCGCTTTGTTTCCGTACTTATCAAAGAAATCTTTCGATTGGTATAAGTATTTCTTTTTGAATAAAAAATTATCTTCCTTATTGAATAAATAACTTCCGCTTTTGGCGCCAAACCAATAACCTGTCATGTTTCCGAAAATTCCCATAACAGAAACCAAAGCAGCTAAAAAAGTGACATTTATAAAATCACTTCCAGTAGAAAATGGACGCATTAATAATTCACTATAAATTCCGACAAGGAAAAGCAAACTGTCGCCTGGAAGAAAAAATCCGGCTAACAATCCCGTTTCTGCAAAAACGATAAATAAAATCACATACAACCCAATTTTTATTCCTCCAAGCTCTAATAAAATATAAAATTCGGGGTTAAAAAGCTGCTTCCAGTCAAAGTCTGTCATAAAATAATATTAGAAAAATTTGAGTTCGTGAAAGTAATTATAATTTATTTGATATGGTAATCTTTAACGCTTTATTGACTAAAATTTAGGGTGATTTTTCTCTATAGAGAATTAAATTTTGAAATAAAGTTAAAGATACAACATGATTCATTGCGTCATTTGTTGTAGCTGAATTGATTAAATGATTCATATACGCTACTTCAAATTTGATGCTGTTTTTATAATTGAATCCAACTCCAATTAAAAAACGGTTTTGATCAAAAAAGGCGTTATTCACTTTATTGTTTCCCAAATTTAAAAACACTTCATCTTGAATGACAAAATACAATTCTTCATTTCCTGATTTAAAATTCATCAAATGAAAAGTATGTCGGTTTAAATATCGAAATCGGTTTTGATAATTTGTTGCTACTTTCGCAGCAACACCATTTATCATGGCTAGTTTATCTACAAATCGTTGTTCTAAACGAAATCGATTGGTGAATACGTTTTTATTTTCGTTCCATTTATGATTGTATAACAATTCTTCCCATATTCGATCTTCATTAAAATAATCATTAAGTGTAGCGTTTAGCGTATTTATCAATCCGTAACCCGCTTTGATTGTTATCTTACTATTCAGATTATAAAAACCACCTAATCGAAATAAATTTTGATTGTTTCTACTCAATTCATCATTTAATCGAAACTGCGCTTCAATGTGATAACCCCATTTTTTCGACACGTTGTATTGACCCACATAAGCAAACCAATTGGCTTGATCATGTTTCAATTCTTGAGCAAATCCAACAACAGAAAAAAGCAACACAGCAACACATTTTTTTAACATAAGTAAACCTTTGTTACAAAACTATACAATAAAAAAACTCCTTACTAAAATAAGGAGCTTTTGTTTTTAATTATTTTTTCTCTCATACAGACAACAACCGTGGAGTGTGTTGTACTCTTCGTCTGTTGCTTTCACTTCGTCGGTATCATGTCCTACTTTTGCAATCGCTTTTTTTACATCAGCAACTGAAGATTTTTCTTCGTTAAGAATTAAATGCAACATATGATCATCGATATGCCAATCGGCACTTTTGACTCCTTTTACAGAAAACGCCGCTTTTTCAATTCGTTTTTTGCACATTTCACAATTGCCATTGACTTCAATATTGTATTTAGCATTTTTATTTTTTTTGTCTTGCGCTTGCGCGGAAAGGGCGAAGAAAAGCAACATCATTCCTATTAGTATATTTTTCATAATTTTTATATTATTTGTTTTATTTTATTTTAAATCGAAGTCCAGCATAATACATTTGTCCAAAAATTGGAGCATAAACGATGGACGTATCAAAAGTAGCACCAAACGGATTGTCTGCACCTAATATAGCTTTATCTTGTTTGTAATTTGCAATGTTTTCTCCACCAACATACATTTCAAATGTACTCGAAAAAGTTCTTGTAATTTGCGTATTCATTACATAAACCGATGGTGAAAATTGAGGCATTCTATCGTTTGTAGGATTTGTTGCTGTGTTTGGCAACCGCTGTTTCCCCAACCAATTGTAGGTAAAATCAAATTTCCATTGTCTTCCTTTGTCAACAATGTGTGTCGCATATTCTAAATTGGTAAAAAACCGATGTTTGGCTTGCAATGGTCTTTGGAAACTTCCCGACACATAATCGGTAGCAATGTCATAATATTTATATGCCGTTCTTAAATTCAGATGTTTTTTTAATTCGATGTTGAAATCAAGTTGCAAACTATTGGCGTACGATTTTCCATTCAAATTATAAAAAAGAACTGCTTGCGGACTTTGCATGACATCAACAACGGCTTGATTTTGAAAATCGGTGCGATAGAAATCTAATGTTACATCGGCACTTTTTCCGAATAACATGAAATTTTGTGTGAAACTCAATCCGTAATTCCATGCGATTTCTGGATTCAATCCGTAAATTTTTCCATCGGTATCTAAAACAGAAAAAGCTCTTGAACTTCCGAAAAGTTGTTGATTTTCGGCAAAAATATTGGCTGCTCTTTTTCCTCTTCCTGCAGAAAATCGAATTACCGATTTTTCCCAAGGATTGTATCTAACATGTAATCTCGGAGTGAAAAATGCGCCTAATCGGTTGTGATAATCGAATCTTCCGCCAAGTATATAACTGAATTTATTGTTGTCATCATAAGTATATTCGAAGAAAGCGCCCACAGAATTGTCAATTCTACCTACATCAAACGTGTTTACAAATTCGGCATACTTATCATAAGTAAAGTTCAAACCCGTCGCGAATTTGTTCATCGTGTTGCCGATTATCGAATTCAAAATCAGATTCGAATAATAACTCTGCTGTTTGATATTGTATTGATTCAACCCAAAATAGGATTCCTGATTGTGATTGCTAAATGCATTTTGAAATCCGATACTTTGGTACGGCATGTCTTTAAAAACATAACCAATTTTGGAAGTAAAATCGAAACGTTCGGTGTTGATTTCAGAACCCCAATAATTGGTGGTTAATTTGTCTCTGTTTTTATCAAAATCTATTTGACCCGTTTGTTTCTCATCGTTCATGTATTTGAAATTGATGAACGAAACCCAACCCGTTTCGACATTGGTGTATTGCCAGCGATTAACTACATTTATTTGTTTTCCTAAAGGATTGTCGAGAAAACCATCGTCATTCATGTCGTTTTTAGAAACTCTAGTATTTCCGTGAAGATACAAACTAGTCGCCCAATTATCGGAAACTTTTTTATTGAAATGAGTGTTGACTTCAAATCGGCTGTCGGTAGAACCATACGCATTTAAAAAAAACGGAATGTCTTTAGAAGGTTTTATCAATTCGGTGTTAATTTGTCCAGAAATACTTTCGTAGCCATTCACGACACTTCCCGCACCTTTTGTAATTTGGATACTTTCTATCCAAGTTCCGGGCGTGAATGATAATCCGTAAGCTTGAGAAGCGCCACGAACCGATGGAATATTTTCTTCAGTAATCATTAAATACGGACTCGTTAAACCGAGCATTTTGATTTGTTTGGTTCCCGTTAAAGCATCCGAAAAATTAACATCGATAGACGGATTGGTTTCAAAACTTTCGGCTAAATTACAACAAGCTGCTTTGAGCAATTCTTTGCTGGTAACCACCGAAGTGTTGGTTGCCATTGTTAGTGATTTTTTTATTCCTTTTTTATTGGTTTCTACTTTTACTTCTTCCAATTTTTCTTGTGAGAAAGCAACGATAGAGAACAACATTATAAGTAATAATGGTGTTTTTTTCATGGTAAATTTATTAATGTTTTTAAAAATTGTGAAGACTTTTAAAACATTAATATCAGCCAAATAAAGTAAATTGACAATAGAGTTGGTAGAGTGGCGGCGCATTGGCATCGCAATAATAAATTACCGTATTCGTATAAGAAGTGGCAAGTTTCGAATTAAAAACAATAGGCTTCCATTGGATTGGAAAATAAACCGAATCCAAATCGAAAGAAATGGTTTTTATCACCATTTTCTCGGTTTTGTTTTTAAGATTTACTTCCTTATCAGAGCAACATTTTTTGTGTTGCGGATCGGGTTTGGCGCAACAGGATTTTTCTTCCTCTACTGGCAGTTTACAAATTTCTTCTTTAGAAAAAACAGAAGTAACTGCAGCGATTTTACCTTCACAAAAATGTACGTTAATTGCCAATCCTGAATTGGAAACCAATAGGAAAAAGGCAAGAAGTAAACTGATGTGCTTTTTGAAATTCATCGTGCAAATATATAAAAAAGGGATTTCAATAATCCTTAAAGTAATGTTATTTTATTTTTACCTGATAATAAAATGCTGGAATAAAGAGAATTAGAAAAATGGGTTGGATAATAAATCGTCTGATATAAAAAAGTGTCATTTTGTTTTCTGCACCAAATTTTAAAAGAAGAAAAAAGAAGCTTATCATTAAGACACTTCCAAATAAAATATAAAGAAAAGTGGAGAATTTAACTATTTTAAAATCTCTAAAAATTAAATACAATACGGCTAAGGAAATCATCGAATTCAAATAATATCGAAATCCCAAACTTAAAAACAATTTTATTGGATTAACAATAGGATATGGTAAATTAGTGTAGTTAGCTTTAAAATAATTCAAAAACGGATCGTAAAACAGCGTGTCTTCGAAAGCTCTGATCGCAATTAAAAGTGCAATTAGGAAAGCTCCAATTAAAATATTCAACTTGTTATTTTGCAGTTTTTTTAGCATATAATGAAAATTTATTTACCCAAATCACCCATAAACTAAATACTACTCCGTAAATAAATAACGGAAACACTACTCCGTGAAGGAAGTGCTGGGATTTAGGATAGTGAAAAATCGCCATACTCAGTAATACAATCCTCAAGATATTAAAAACATGAATAATTACAATGCCTAAAAGTATAAAGAAAAACATTTGTTTTATTTTTCCGGCGAAAGCAAATACAAAGCTAACGAAAAGAATCATGATACTTATGGCGTTACAGCCTTCGATAATTCGAGCTACCCATTTTCCGTGATAGTATAATTTCACACTTGGCTCTGTTAAATTTGGCAGAATAAAGGAATCGGAATTAAAGAGTGATAAAACCTGATTTGACTGTTCGGCAACCAATTGTGTAATACCATCAACTTCATAATTTTTTACATCAAATTTATCTAAATACGTTTGATACAAAATAGACAAGATCAAATAGCAAACTATAAACTTAGTCAAAAAAAGCAGAAACGGTTTAAATTGAATTATATATTCTTTCAAAATTTTTTTTAACAAATTTAAATAAAAGTACGTTAGTGCAATGATTACTTTTGCATAAAAAATTTTAATTATGAATTTTGACAGTTTAAAACCTTCTATCATTTCTATTCTTTTGGAAACAACTATTTCAAGAGATGAGAAACTTAAAAACCTATGTCAGTTTTTAACTGATACTATAGATTATTACAATTGGGTTGGATTTTATTTTGCCAATCACGAAAATAAAACGCTACATCTTGGTCCGTATGTGGGTGCCGAAACCGATCATACCATTATTCCATTTGGAAAAGGAATTTGTGGCCAGGTTGCAGAATCGAATCAAAATTTTGTGGTTCCTGATGTTGCTGCTCAGGATAATTATATTGCATGTAGCTTTACTGTAAAATCAGAAATTGTGGTGCCGCTTTTTGTAAATGGAATTAATATCGGTCAAATAGACATTGACAGCCATGTGTTGGATCCGTTTTCAGAAGCTGATGAAACGTTTTTAGAATTTGTAAATCAAGAAGTTGCAAAATTATTTTGAAAATAAGTCATAACTATTAACTCATAATTCATAATTATTTTTACCTTTGCACACGAATTAGGAAAATCTTGATTCGATACATAATAATCATTTAAAATAATATTGGCATGTACTTAACTAAAGAAGTTAAAGAAGAAATCTTCGCTAAACACGGAGACAAAACAAACACTGGAAAATCGGAATGTCAGATTGCCTTGTTTACATTTAGAATTACTCACTTAACAGAGCATTTGAAAAAAAATCGTCACGATTACAACACAGAGCGTTCGTTAGTTCTTTTGGTAGGAAAGAGAAGAAGTCTTCTTGACTATTTAAAGAAAAAAGATATCAACAGATATCGTGAGATTATTAAAGATTTAGGTATTAGAAAATAATACATATACTAAGAGGTGCTCACGCGCCTCTTTTTTTTATAACGCTTTTAAAAAAGTTTGGTTTTTCATTGGGTTTTAGGCATTAACTACGCAACAACAACACAACTATACCCGTTGTTTAACTTAGAGAATTAAATTTATGATTCCACAATTATTTGTAGAAAAAATCGATTTAGGTGATGGCAGAAGCATCACAATCGAGACAGGAAGATTGGCAAAACAAGCCGATGGTTCTGTAGTAGTAAGAATTGGTAAAACTGTTATTTTAGGAACAGTTGTATCATCAAGAAAAGCGACTGCTGGCATCGACTTTTTGCCATTAACGGTAGATTATCGTGAAAAATTTGCGGCAGCAGGACGTTTTCCTGGAGGTTTCTTCAAAAGAGAAGCGCGTCCGAGCGATAACGAAGTATTAACTATGAGATTAGTTGACCGTGTATTGCGTCCACTTTTCCCAAGTGATTACCATGCAGAAGTTCAAGTTATGATTCAGTTAATGTCTCATGACGATGAAGTGATGCCAGATGCATTAGCAGGATTAGCAGCTTCGGCAGCATTGGCTTTGTCTGACATTCCTTTTGAAACTTTGATTTCTGAAGCCAGAGTGGGAAGAGTTGATGGAAAATTCATCATCAATCCATCTCGTGCCCAATTAGAATTATCAGATATTGATATGATGATTGGAGCTTCGACTGATTCTATTGCAATGGTAGAAGGAGAAATGAAAGAAATTTCGGAAGCAGAAATGGTAGAAGCTATTAAATTTGCTCACGAACACATCAAAAATCAAATTGCTGCACAAGAACGCTTGCAAGCTGCTTTTGGAAAAAAAGAAGTTCGTACGTATGACACTGAAAAATCGGATGATGCTGTTTACGCTAAAGTAAAAGAATATGCTTACGATAAAATTTACGCCATTGCAAGCAAAGGTTCGGCGAAACACGAACGTTCGGCTGCATTCGATCTAATAAAAGCAGAAACGCAATCCTTGTTTACAGAAGAAGAATATGCTGAAAACCTAGATTTAGCTGGATTAGTTGGAAAATATTTCTATAAAACCAACAAAGAAGCGGTTCGTAACGTAACCTTAGATTTAGGAACTCGTTTGGACGGGAGAAAAACTACAGACATCCGACCTATCTGGTGTGAAGTAGATTATTTACCATCTGTTCACGGTTCAGCATTGTTTACACGTGGTGAAACGCAAGCATTGGCTACGGCAACTTTAGGAACTTCCAGAGAAGCCAACCAAATTGATTCGCCATCTCAACAAGGAGAAGAAAAATTCTATTTACATTATAATTTCCCTCCATTTTCAACTGGAGAAGCACGTCCGTTAAGAGGAACTTCAAGAAGAGAGGTTGGTCACGGAAACTTGGCACAACGTGCTTTGAAAAACATGATTCCTGCTGAAAATCCATATACAATTAGAGTTGTTTCTGAAGTATTGGAATCAAACGGTTCGTCTTCTATGGCGACAGTTTGTGCCGGAACTTTGGCTTTGATGGATGCTGGTGTTCAAATGATTCGTCCTGTTTCCGGAATTGCAATGGGATTAATTACAGATGGTGATCGTTTCGCCGTTTTATCTGATATCTTGGGTGATGAAGATCACTTAGGAGATATGGATTTCAAGGTAACCGGAACTTCAGAAGGAATTACAGCCTGTCAAATGGACATCAAGATTGACGGATTGAAATACGAAATCATGGAGCAAGCTTTGGCTCAAGCTCGTGATGGACGTTTGCATATCTTAGGAAAATTGACTGAAACATTAGCACAACCAAGAACGGATGTAAAAGATCACGCTCCAAAAATTATCATGAGAACCATTCCAGGTGCTTTTATTGGCGCGTTGATTGGTCCAGGAGGAAAAGTAATTCAAGAATTACAAAAAGCTACTGGTTGTACTATTGTAATTAATGAAGTAGATGAGCAAGGTGTGGTTGAAATTTTGGGAACTGATCCAGCTGGAATTGCAACAGTATTAGCAAAAATAGACTCTATCATTTTCAAACCAACTATGGGTGAAGCTTATGAAGTAAAAGTAATCAAGATGCTTGACTTTGGTGCCGTTGTAGAATATACAGAAGCGCCAGGAAACGAAGTATTACTTCACGTATCGGAATTGGCTTGGGAACGCACAGAAAATGTTTCTGATGTCGTTAACATGGGTGATGTTTTTCAAGTGAAATACTTAGGTGTTGATCCAAAAACAAGAAAAGAAAAAGTGTCAAGAAAAGCACTTTTACCTCGACCTCCAAGAGAAGAAAATAAAATTACTCCAAAAGGAGAATAATAATTTAATACTTTATAGAAAACCCCAACTTGAGTAATTGAGTTGGGATTTTTGGTTTAAATCTTTAAACTTGAAATATTTTTCCAGTTTGTCACGATTGTTCCATCACTCCTATGTTGCTCTTGATCGCCAGAATATAATAAAACA
>JAYVFV010000253.1:0-7432 GCA_043772885.1 Flavobacteriales bacterium | reverse complement strand
GTACTTTTTAGCAGCGGTTTTACGAGCCTCATTATATTCATTTAAAAGTGGCAATTTAGCTTTTAAAACGCCTGCTTGAATGCTGTCCAACCTCGAATTTACTCCTACAACATCATGATGGTATCGTTCGTACATTCCGTGATTTGCAATGCCTCGCAATGTGTGCGCCAAAGCATCATCATTGGTGAAAATCGCTCCACCATCACCATAACATCCTAAATTTTTAGAAGGAAAAAACGATGTCGCACCAACATGTCCAATTGTTCCCACTTTCTTTTTAGAACCATCTTTCGATGTGTAATCGGCACCAATAGCTTGTGCATTATCTTCAATTACATACAAATTATGTTCGGCTGCAATTTCCATAATCGCATCCATATTAGCGGCACGACCAAACAAATGTACTGGGACAATCGCTTTGGTTTTTGGAGTGATGGCTTTTCGGATTCCGTCAAGGGAAATGTTCATATTATCCTTATCCACATCAACCAAAACCGGAGTCAATTGCAACAACGCAATCACCTCAACGGTAGCTGCAAAAGTAAAATCGGCAGTAATTACCTCATCGCCTGGTTTCAAATCCAATCCCATCATGGCAATTTGCAACGCATCGGTTCCATTGGCACACGGAATCACGTGTTTCACTCCCAAATAATCTTCTAAATTCTTTTGAAATTGATGAACCAACGGTCCGTTTATGTATGTATTTGTTTCTAAAACTTCTTGAATCGAGGCGTTTACTTCGTCTTTTATTTTTTCGTATTGACTTTTTAAGTCAACCATTTGTAGTTTTTTCATAAGCCTCACCCCGACCCTCTCCAAAGGAGAGGGAGTAATCGGATATTTAATTAATTTGTATGCAAAAATATGAATTTAATACCAACTAATAAGTGTGTAGTTATTTTTATTTAAAGCGGATGGATTGGGTTTTTGGTTTCCTTTTTCCTGCTTTCGTTTCAATCTCTACGAGGATTTTCACTTCAATCAGGGCTAAATGGGAAATGCCTTTTGTAAAATAAATTGCTTAATTTTGCACCACAAATAAATACGGATGCTTTTTTTATACAATTTAATAATCCTTCTCGCTTCACAAATAGTAAAACTATTGGCTCTTTTCAGTCCGAAAATGAAACTTTTTGTGAATGGAAGAAAGGAAGTTCTTTCAACTTTACAAAGCAAAATCAACGCAACCGATAAAACGATTTGGTTTCACGCTGCATCACTTGGCGAATACGAACAAGGGTTACCTGTTATTGAAAAAATCAAAGAGCAATTTCCCAATCATAAAATAATTATTACGTTTTTTTCGCCATCGGGTTTTGAAATACGAAAGAATAATACCGTTGCCGATGTTACTATTTATTTGCCTTTAGACTCCAAATCAAATGCAAAAAAATTCATCGATTTGGTACATCCCGATATGGTTTTCTTTATCAAATACGAATATTGGCCGAATTATCTGAATGAACTTAAAAAGCGAAATATAAAAACGTATTTAATTTCAGGCGTTTTCAGAGAAAATCATGCGTTTTTTAAATGGTATGGTAGTTTTTATAGAAACGCTTTGCAAACCTTTACTTTCTTTTTTGTGCAAAATGAAAATTCTAAAAAACTGTTACAAAAAATCGGATTTACTAATGTGAAAGTTTCTGGCGATACCCGTTTTGATCGTGTGGTTTCGATTTTAGAACGCGATAATTCATTGGACTTTATCGAAAATTTTAAAAATAATACCGCCACAATTGTTATCGGAAGTTCTTGGCCAAAAGACGAAAATTTATTGGTAAATTACATCAATACTTCTTCCGATAAAGTGAAATTTATTATCGCACCACACAACATCAAATCAGAGCAAATTCAGGAATTGAAAAATGCGATTACAAAAAAAACAATTTTATTTTCCGAAAAGGAAAACCAAAATCTTTCTAATTTTCAAGTTTTTATTATTGACACTATCGGAATTTTAACCAAAATTTATAGTTATGCCGATATCGCTTATGTTGGTGGTGGTTTCGGAAATCCGGGTGTTCATAATATTTTAGAACCCGCCACCTTCGGAATTCCAATTGTTATCGGACCCAATTATTTTCATTTTCCGGAAGCAATTGCTTTGGTAAATCTGAAAGGTTGTGTGTCTATTACAACACAAAGCGATTTAAATGAAACTTTTGATGGTTTACTTTCCGATATGGTAATTCGTTATGAAAAAGGACACGTTTGTAGTACATTTGTTCAAATGAATAAAGGTGCGACTGATGTTGTTTTGAATCATATACTTAATGAAAACTTAAATTGATTTTATAAAAAATCTAAAAATGTAACTTACACTTTCTAAAATTAAAAAAACATGAAATTTTTAAAACTACTCTTCGTATTATTTGTCATTCAAGTTCAAGCACAACAAGGCGGCATGTGGGTTCCCTCCCTTTTAAAAGGAATGAACGAAACTGAAATGAAAAACCTCGGAATGAAAATCACTGCTGAAGAAATTTATTCGGTAAATAAATCAAGTATAAAAGATGCTGTTCCGCAATTTGATGGAGGATGTACTGCCGAAATGATTTCGGATAAAGGATTGCTTTTAACGAATCACCATTGTGGATTTGCAGCTATTCAAAAACATTCAACACTAGAGCACGATTACCTTCGTGATGGTTTTTGGGCATACCAAATGGAAAACGAGTTACCAAACAAAGATATGGTAGTGATGTTTGTTGTTCGAATTGAAGATATCACTACAAAGGTTATGGAAGGTGTTTCCAGTCTTTCATCAGAAGCAGATAAGCAAAAGAAAATTCAAGAAAATATTTCAGCTTTAAGTAATTCACTTCCTAAAGAAACCTGGCAGGAAAATAAAATCAGAACCTTCTACGACGGAAATCAATACTTATTATTTATTACAGAAACCTATAAAGACATTCGATTTGTTGGTGCTCCGCCAAGTTCTATCGGAAAATTTGGTTCTGACACTGATAACTGGGTTTGGCCACGACATACGGGGGATTTTTCTCTTTTCAGAATTTATGCTGATAAAAACAATCATCCTGCTGCTTATTCAACAGATAACGTTCCGTATAAACCAAAACATTTTTTTCCCATTTCGATTGCGGGATTAAAAGAAAATGATTTTTCTATGGTATTGGGTTATCCAGGAAGAACACAAGAATATTTGCCTGCTGTTGCCGTAGATCAAATTGTAAACACTTTAAATCCAGCTAAAATTGAAATCCGTGATGCCACTTTGAAAGTCCAAGATCGTTTTATGAGAAAAGATCAAGCGATTAAAATTCAATATGCAGCAAAATATGCCACTATTGCTAATTCATGGAAAAAATGGATTGGTGAAACCAAAGGGTTAAAAAAGTCGAATGCTGTTGCAGCAAAACAGAAATTCGAAACTGCCTTTCAAGAAAAAGTAATAAAAGCCGGAAAACAATCTGAATATGGTTCTTTACTTTCCGATTTTGAAAAAAATTATACTGAAATTAAGGAATACGCTTTAGCGAGAGATTATTTTTCTGAAGTCGTTTTGCGTAATTCGGAACTATTATCTGTTGGTTACAAACTATTTCAGTTAGAACAAATTCATACTACAAAAGGGGAACAAGCCTTCACTGATAGAAAAAATAATCTTGTAAACGGAATTGGAGATTTCTACAAAGATTATAGTGTTGACGTGGATCGAAATGTTTTTGAGCAATTAATAGGTTTATATGCTGCAAAAATGCCTAAACCATTTTTGCCTGAATCGTTAAATAATAGTGATGCTGCAAAATTAACGGCAACTATTTTTGAAAATTCAAAATTAACTTCGCTAACTACTTTCCAAGAATTATTGGAGGGTGATTCAAAAACAGTTCTCGAAAAACTCAATAATGACAAAGGGTATCAATTGGTGAAAGCAATTGCAGATGCCTATACAAAAAAGGTGTTGCCAAAATACGACGAACTGAATTTGAAAAATATTTCGACGCAAAGATCATATATGAAAGGTATTTTGGAAATGTTCCCCAACAAGAGAATTTATCCAGATGCCAATAGTACATTGAGAGTTACTTACGGTAAGATTAAAGGGTACAAACCAAATGATGCCGTTTATTATGAACCTTTTACTTATTTAGATGGAATTATGGAAAAATATGTTCCCGGGGATTATGAATTTGATGTGCCTCAAAAGCTAATTGATTTGTATACTACAAAAGATTATGGAAAATACAGTGTTAATGGTAAAATTCCGGTTTGTTTTATTGCTACAAATCACACCACTGGAGGAAATTCTGGAAGCCCTGCTTTAGATGCAAAAGGAAATTTGGTCGGGTTAAATTTTGATAGAGTTTGGGAAGGAACAATGAGTGATATTTATTATTCTCCAGACATTTGTCGCAACATTATGGTTGATGTAAGGTACGTATTATTCATTATTGATAAATTTGCAGGGGCACAAAACATCATTAAAGAATTGAAAATCATTGACTCAACTAATAAAAAATAATTTTTTGTTATTTTTAACGTTTGGCACGAATTTTGTTAAAAGGAGTTCCGGAATTCAAAGAGAAAAATTTTAAAAAAAGTTAAATAAAAGTTTTTCTAATTAAAAAAATTTATATCTTTGCTCCGAATTAATAATTAACCTTTTATAATAATTAAGATGAAAAAAGTATTTTTAAGTTTAGCTATCGTTGCTGCATTAACTGTAGTATCTTGTAAACAAGCTGACGCTAACGCTGATGCTAACGCTGATTCAGCTACTGCTGTTGTTGATTCAGTTGCTACTGAAGCTGTAGAAACTATCGATTCAACTGCTGCTGCTGCAACTGACACAGTTAAAGCTGTTGCTGCTGACGCTAAAGAAGAAGTAAAAAAATAATTAGAAACTAATTGTTTTTAAGAATTTTAAAGCCATCCGCTCAGGCGAGATGGCTTTCTTATTTTATGTTAATTCCAATTGAATTCAATTGGAATTTTTTTTATAAAATAATTAAAATAAAAAAGCCTCAAACGTTAAACGTATGAGGCTTTTTGTACTCAGAGCGGGACTTGAACCCGCACGAACATTGCTGTTCACTGGATTTTAAGTCCAGCGTGTCTACCAATTTCACCATCCGAGCAGTTGAAATTAAATTAATTTCATATGGTAAAGAGCGAAAAACGGGGCTCGAACCCGCGACCTCGACCTTGGCAAGGTCGCGCTCTACCAACTGAGCTATTTTCGCATTTCAAATTTTGTAAGAACGACAATACTCATACGGTATTGCGGATGCAAATGTAATATTAAAAATGAATTATACAAAGGTTTTACTAAAAAAAATAAGCAGAAAATGGTAACCTATTGAAAACCCTTTCTTTACTTTTTTTGTAACATTCTTTTGATTTCATTTAATTTCATTAATGCTTCAACTGGAGTTAATGTATTGATGTCTAAATTTAATATCTCTTCTTTTATTTCTTCCAATAAAGGATCGTCGAGATTAAAAATACTTAGTTGCATTTGCTTCGCCTGTTCGCCATTCTGGCTCGAGCCATCTTTTGTTTGCTTGATACCATTCAAAACATCACTTGAATGATCTTTTTCCAATTTTTTTAATAGCTTTTGCGCTTTTTGAATTACCAATTGAGGCATTCCAGCCATTTTCGCGACGTGTATTCCGAAACTATGTGCACTTCCACCTTTAACTAATTTTCGAATAAAAAGTACCGTGTCTTTCAATTCCTTTACGGAGACATTGTGATTCTGAATTCGAGTTAACAACTCACTCATCTCATTCAATTCATGGTAATGCGTCGCAAACAATGTTTTAGGTCGCGCCGGATTTTCATGTAAAAATTCGGCAATCGCCCAAGCAATTGAAATACCATCATACGTACTTGTACCTCGACCAATTTCATCTAAAAGCACCAAACTTCTATCGGAAATATTATTTAATATCGACGCCGTTTCGTTCATTTCTACCATAAAAGTAGATTCGCCCATCGATATATTATCGCTCGCTCCGACTCTAGTAAATATTTTATCTACAATTCCCATTCGAAGTGCTTCAGCGGGTACAAAACTTCCCATCTGCGCCAATAAAACAATTAATGCTGTTTGTCTTAAAATAGCTGATTTTCCAGACATATTTGGCCCCGTAATCATTATTAATTGTTGGGTTTCTCTATCCAAAAAAACATCATTAGCAATATACGGAACGCCTACTGGCAATTGCTTTTCAATAACAGGATGACGACCATTTGTTATTTCTAAATCGAATGATTCGTCTAAAACTGGACAAACATAATTGTTATCAATTGCTAATTGTGTAAAAGAAGATAAACAATCCAATTGAGCAATTAAATTAGCATTCAGCTGAACAGGTTTTATATACGTTGCAATCCAAGAAACCAATTCTTCAAAAAGTTGCCCTTCTATCTGGTGAATTTTTTCTTCTGCACCAAGAATCTTTGTTTCGTATTCTTTTAATTCTTCGGTAATATAACGCTCGGCATTAACCAAAGTTTGCTTCCGAATCCATTCTGTTGGCACCTTATCTTTATGCGTATTTCGAACTTCAATATAATATCCGAAAACATTATTAAACGATATTTTTAAAGACGAAATTCCCGTTCTTTCTGATTCTCTTGATTCAATGCCTTCTAAATATTCTTTTCCAGAAAAAGCTATCGCTCGTAATTCATCGAGTTGAACATTGATTCCTTTAGCAATTGCATTTCCTTTAGAAATAGCTACAGGAGCATCCTGATTAAGTGTTGATTTTATTTTCTCTCGAAGCAAATCACAAGCATGCAAACTATCTCCAATAACTCTTACCGCTTCTTGTTTACTCTCGAGGGCTAAATTCTTAATTGGAATTATGGCATCTAATGATTCTTTAAGGTAAATTACTTCTCGGGGAGAAACTCTTCCCGCAGCAATTTTAGATATCAATCGCTCCAAATCAGAAATTTGTTTGATTTGATATTGTATTTTTTGAAGTACTTCTTGATTCTCCTTGAAATAAGCAACCACTTCATGCCGATTTCTTATCTTATGAATTTCTTTTAAAGGCAATGCCAACCAACGTTTTAACAACCTTCCTCCCATTGGCGAATGCGTTTTATCGATAACATCTAATAATGTAACCGCATTCGGATTGTAGCTGTGATACAATTCTAAATTTCGAATGGTAAAGCGATCCATCCAAACATAAGCATTTTCAGCAATGCGCTGAATGGAGGTTATGTGTTGAATCTTATTGTGTTGTGTTTCTGACAAATAATACAAAATAGCTCCAGAAGCAATAATTCCGTCTTGCAATTCTTCAATCCCGAATCCTTTTAAGGAATTGGTTTGAAAATGTTTTGTCAATATATCTACAGCATAATCTTCTTGAAAAACCCAATCTTCTAAATAAAAGCAGTTAAAATCTTCCCCAAAAGTTTCTCGAAATTGATTTTT
>JAYVFV010000252.1:0-7466 GCA_043772885.1 Flavobacteriales bacterium | reverse complement strand
GTAATGGGAGTCGGAAATGTAGGGAAAAAATTCATAGAGCAAATCAACCAGCAAAAGAAATTTTTAAAAGATAATTTGAAAATAAATATGAGAGTCATTGCCATTTCCAATTCTCGTAAAATGCATTTTGAAGAGGACGGAATGTCACTTAAAGATTGGAAATCGCTTTTGGATAATGGAGAAACCGCCAATGTAAATGACTTTATTGCTCGTTCTAAAGAACTCAATTTACGAAATAGTATTTTTGTTGACATCACTGCAAATAGCGATATCGCATCGATTTACGATCAATTCTTGAAACAGAATATTGCCGTGGTAACGTGTAATAAAATTGCTTGTTCTTCGCAATATGACAATTATAAAAACCTTAAAAGTCTTTCCAGAAAATACAACGCTCCTTTCCTATTTGAAACTAACGTTGGTGCAGGTTTACCGATTATAGATACCTTAAAACATTTGATTGCATCGGGAGATAAAGTGAATAGAATTAACGCCGTTTTATCGGGAAGTTTGAACTTTATTTTTAATAATTTTAGCGATTCTTATAATTTTCATGACGTAGTAAAAGAAGCTGGAGTACAAGGATTTACAGAACCAGATCCAAAGATTGATTTAAGTGGAGTTGATGTTGCTAGAAAAATTTTAATTCTGATTCGTGAAAGTGGTTATCAAATGGAAATTGACGATATTGAAAACAATTCTTTCCTTCCAGCCGAATGTATGAATACCACCAATAATGACGATTTTTTCAAATCATTAACCAAACACGCATCGCACTTTGAAAACCTTTTAGCTGATGCCAAACAAAAAAATTGTCGTTTAAAATTTGTTGCTTCTTTTGAAAATGGAAAAGCCAGCGTTGGATTGCAACTTATTCCATCCGATAGTCCGTTTTACAATTTGGAAGGAAAAGACAATATTGTGCAATTTTATACCGACAGGTACGTCGATCAACCATTATTAATAAAAGGTGCTGGAGCCGGAGCTGCAGTCACTGCATCGGGTATTTTTGCTGATGTGATTCGAATTGGAAATGTATAAAAAATTGTTTCAAGTTTCAAGTTTCATGTTCTTTAGATAACTTGAAACCTGAAACCTGAAACCTGAAACAAAAAAATGAATGAAATAAAAATATTCTGTCCAGCTACTATCGCCAATCTCAATTGCGGATTTGACGTAATGGGTTTGTGTTTAGAAAACATCGGCGATGAAATGATTATCCGAAAATCTTCTGAAAAGGGAATTCGTATTACTAAAATAATAGGAGCCAATTTACCATTAGAAGCAGAAAAAAACGTGGCTGGAGTTGCCGCTTTGGCTTTATTAAGTAAAATAGAAACTGATTTCGGTTTCGAAATCGAAATCCATAAAAAAATAAAAACAGGAAGTGGCATTGGAAGTTCTTCTGCTAGTGCTGCCGGAGCTGTTTTCGGAATTAATGAATTGCTCGGAAAGCCATTTACAAAACACGAATTGGTCGATTTTGCTATGAAAGGTGAAGTAGTTGCTAGCGGTAGCGAACACGCCGATAATGTTGCTCCTTGTCTATTGGGCGGATTTACTTTAGTGAGAGGTTACAATCCTTTAGAAGTAATCCGAATAGACAGTCCGAGCGAACTTTTTGCCGTAGTTTTACATCCACATATTGAAGTCAAAACTTCGGATGCGAGAGCGGTTTTACAACCTATGATTTCTTTAAAATCGGCAATCACGCAATGGGGAAATGTAGGCGGATTAATAGCCGGATTGTACACCAATGACTACGAATTAATTGGACGTTCCTTACAAGATGTTATCATAGAACCTTTGCGAAAACATTTAATTCCTAATTTTGATGAAGTTAAAAATGCAGCGATGGAAAATGGCGCTTTAGGTGCTGGAATTTCGGGCGCTGGACCTTCCATTTTTGCTTTATGTAAAGGACAAGATAGTGCCGAAAAAGTAGCAAATACTATGAACCAAAGTTATGAAAATACTGGAATTGCATTTGACATTCACGTATCCAAAATAAATCCAGAAGGAGTTAGAATTATTTAAATTTTTAAAAAACAGACACGAACTAATTAATGCATTCGTGGGTAAACTTAATGAGATTGCTTCGTGCCTTCGCAATGACAAAAAAAATGAAGTATTATAGTTTAAACAATAAAAGCCACCAAGTTTCTTTTCAAGAAGCGGTTATTCAAGGATTAGCTCCTGATAAAGGTTTGTATTTTCCTGAAACACTTACACCTTTAGCGCCTTCTTTTTATGAGAATATTACTAATTTAAGTAATGAAGCTATCGCTTTTGAAGTCATTAAACAATTCGTTGGAAATGAAATTCCGGAAACCGAATTAAAACAAATCATTGCTGAAACGTTGTGTTTTGATTTTCCTGTAGTGAAAGTAGAAGAAGATATCTATTCATTAGAATTATTTCACGGGCCAACCATGGCTTTTAAAGATGTTGGCGCCCGATTCATGTCGCGATGTTTAGCCTATTTTAACAGAAATGATGACAAACAAGTTACCGTTTTAGTAGCTACTTCTGGTGATACTGGAGGTGCAGTAGCCAGCGGATTTCTATGCGTAAAAGGTGTCGAAGTAATTATACTGTATCCTTCCGGAAAAGTGAGTGATATTCAAGAAAGACAACTCACCACTTTAGGACAAAATATTAAAGCACTCGAAGTCGATGGCGTTTTTGATGATTGTCAAGATATTGTTAAAAAAGCATTTTTAGATCCATCCCTAAAACATAAGAATCTGACTTCTGCAAATTCAATAAATATTGCCCGCTGGTTGCCTCAAATGTTTTACTTTTTCTTTGCTTATAAAACACTTAAAAAATACAACAAACCTTTAATTGTTTCTTGTCCGAGTGGGAATTTTGGAAATATTTGTGCTGGAGTAATTGCTAAAAAAATCGGACTTCCAATTGCTCATTTTGTAGCGTCTACAAATGCAAATGATACCGTTCCGCAATTTTTACAAAATGGCATTTACATAGCAAAGCCATCTGTAGCAACGATTTCTAATGCAATGGATGTTGGAAATCCGAGTAACTTTATTCGCATTCAAGAAATGTACAACAATGATTTAAAAGCGTTTGAAAAAGATTTTACTTCCTATAGTTTTACCGATGAAGAAACCCTTTTTGAAATGAAAAATATTTATGCAAATAGTGGTTACATTTCCGAACCACATGGTGCCGTGGGTTATTTAGGATTAAAACACGAAATGCAAAATTATCATAATGCCATTGGAGTTTTCTTAGAAACAGCGCATCCAATTAAGTTTTTAAATATTGTTGAACCCGCTTTGCAAATAAAATTACCGATGCCACAACAAATAGAAAGCGTTTTGAATAAGGAAAAAATAAGTACTAAAATTAAAACCTACGAAGAACTAAAAGATTTTTTGAATTTAGCTTAAACTCAAAAAGGCTTTTCCTAAATGAGTGATGATGTCGGAAGCAATAAACGATGCGCATCCTGTTTCTGGTACTGCCAAATCGGCTGTTAATCCGTGAAGGTAAACACCCAAAATGGCAGCATTTAGAGGTTCGTAATTTTGTGCTACTAAACCGGTAATAATTCCAGTTAAAACATCACCGCTTCCCGCTGTTGCTAGCGCTTGGTTTCCTGTAGTATTTTCATAGACAGCATCTTTGTAAACAAGTAGTGTTGGTGCGCCCTTAACCACAATTATAATATCATTTTCGGTTGATAGTTGAATTACTTTATCTATCTTTTCATCCTCCGTTTTCCAAACACCAATCAAACGTTCCAATTCTTTTTTGTGTGGCGTGAGGATTGTGTTTTTGGGAAGTAATGAAAGCCATTCTTTATTTTGAGATAAAATATTTAAAGTATCAGCATCTACAATCAACGGACATTTATTGGTCTGTAAAAAATCATAGAATGCTCTTTGAGTTTCCAACTCATGCCCCATTCCCATTCCGATACCAATCGCATCAGGAATAAAATCAGACGGAATAGCGGTAATAATTTTGTCATTTGCATCCGTCATAACCATCGCTTCGGGAACGGCAATCTGCACAATTTCATAACCACATTTCGGAACATGCGCTGTCACCAATCCACAACCACTTCGCAAAGCTGCTTTACTTGATAAACAAACCGATCCCATTTTACCATAACTCCCGCCAATTAACAAAACATGACCTTGAATTCCTTTGTGTGTTTCTTTTGCAATGGGTTGGTAAAAACGAAGTATAATTTCTTTTGTTATTTTGATTGTAGAAAACATTCCTTTTTCTTATAAAGTTACAATTTAAAACCTAAAATAGGCAAATAGATAATGTTGTTTTACTATTTGGTTGCATACACAAAATGCAAAACGTTAGATATAATGCGGATTAGTATCAAAAAAGTTAGCGTTTATTAAATTGTTATCACTATTCAATTGAATTATTTGAAATATCAAAATTAATTCAACATTGTCACTCTTTTTTGACTCTTTCATTGATTTTTTCACTATAATTGTTAATATAAAAGTTTTTTATGAAAGAAGAACATTTCAAATGGTATTCACCAAATTTAGATACGGAAATCGAAATGCTAGTTTTCGGAAATGCGGGTTACCCTGTTATATTATTCCCAACTTCTATGGGAAGTTACCATGAAAATAAAGACCAAGGCCTCATCGAAAGTGCGCGTTGGTATATTGAGCAAGGATTAATTCAGATATTCTGCCCAGGAAGTATTGATAAAGATAGTTTTTACAACAAAAAAATTCATCCAGCACAACGAATAAAAAACCATACATGGTACGATAAAATGATTTGTCATGAAATTGTAGAGCGTGTAAGAAATAACACTAGCGCCGGAAAAGTAGCTGTGGCAGGTTGTAGTTTTGGAGGTTATCAAGCGTTGAATTTCGCCTTTCGACATCCAGGTTATGTTAGCCATTTGTTTTCAATGAGTGGTTCGTTTTCGATTAAAAGTTTTATGGACGGTCATTGGGATAACGATGTGTATTTCAATAGTCCCGAAGATTTCATTCAAGGTGTAAATGATCCTGAAATCTGGAATATGGATATTGTTCTTGGAACTTCCAATTGGGATATTTGTCTCGACGCCAATTTAAAACTCAGTGCTATTTTATCCCACCGAAACATTCCGCATTGGTTAGACATCCGTCAAGATAAAAAACACGATTGGCCAGTTTGGAAAGAAATGTTTCCAAACTATTTATCAAAAATTAAATTCTAAAATAAGTACTAAATAAAAAGAATACAAAATGAAAAAAATCGGAGTATTGTTTGGAATGGAAGATACCTTTCCCTACGCATTTATCGAAAGAGTAAATTCAAAAAATGAAAAAGGAATCATTGCCGAGGCAGTTTCTATCGACAAAGTGGTGCAAAATAAAGGTGGCGAATATGCTGTAATCATCGATCGAATTTCGCAAGATGTTCCGTTTTACAGAGCGTATTTAAAAAATGCGGCGTTAACTGGAACCAATGTCATCAACAATCCATTTTGGTGGAGTGCCGATGATAAGTTTTTCAACAATGCCTTAGCTGATACTTTGGGAGTTCCGTTGCCAAATACCGTGATTCTTCCATCTGCCGAACATCCAACAGACACCACATCAAAATCGTTTCGAAATTTAAAATTTCCAATGGATTGGGAAGGGATTTTCGATTACATCGGATTTCCGGCTTATATGAAACCGTATGCTGGTGGCGGTTGGAAAAGCGTTTACCGTTTAGAAAATAAAGAAGAATTTTGGCAGAAACATCAAGAAACTGGGCAGCTTGTGATGATGTTGCAGGAAGAAATTGTTTTCACCGAATATTTCAGAGTGTATTGCCTTGGCGGAAAAGACGTCCATATTATGCAATACGAACCTCGAAATCCACATCATTTGCGTTATGTTTTGGATGGCCCGCCTACCGATAAAAAGTTATTGGCAACAGTAAAGGATTATACGATTCGTCTTTGTCAAGGTTTGGGTTATGATTTTAATACGGTGGAATTTGCGGTTCGAGACGGAATTCCGTATGCTATTGATTTTGGAAATCCTGCTCCCGATGCCGAGTTCACTTCTGTTGGACCAGAAA
Organism: Flavobacteriales bacterium; assembly: GCA_043772885.1. Taxonomy (GTDB): domain Bacteria; phylum Bacteroidota; class Bacteroidia; order Flavobacteriales; family Flavobacteriaceae; genus Flavobacterium. The sequence goes on along the minus strand of JAYVFV010000252.1, from coordinate 1,394 downwards.
ATTTTGAATGGGTGGTAGAAGCCGCCGCTAAAATGGCAATTACTGCCGCCAAAAAACAAAAACAGGGACAAATGAATTTGACTTGGGGAACATTTATTAAAGACGCAGCGAAGTAAGTGAAAATTTTGTTTCAAGTTTAAGGTTTAAAGTTTTGACATATTAAAACCTAAAACTTTAAACCTGAAACCTGAAACCAAAATAGTATGCTAAAAAAATTACCAACATTCACACTCGGTGTAGAAGAAGAATACCAAATTATTGATCCGGAAACTCGTGATTTGCGTTCGCATTTATCAAAAATTGTTGACGGTGCTAAAGTGATTTTGAACGAACAAGTGAAAGCCGAAATGCACCAATCGGTCGTGGAAGTTGGAACGAATATTTGTCAAAATGTTGCCGAGGCGAACAGCGAAATTCGATTTCTGAGAAGTAAAATTGTTGAACTTGCCGAAAAACAAGGACTAGTGGTTGGTGGTGCTGGGACGCATCCTTTTTCGCGTTGGCAAGATCAACCGATTACAGATGACCCACGTTATCACATGATTGTTAATGAATTGCAAGATGCGGCGCGTTCGAATTTAATTTTCGGAATGCATTGTCATGTTGGAATTGAAAATCGTGATATTGGCTTGCAATTGATGAATCAGGCGTGTTATTTTTTACCGCATATTTTTGCTTTATCTTCCAATTCACCCTTTTGGGAAGGACGAAATACGGGTTATAAATCGTTTAGAACCAAAGTATTTGATAAATTTCCAAGAACTGGTTTGCCCGAATATTTTGACAGCGTACAATCGTATGACAATTATTTAGAAACGTTGGTGAAAACCAATTGTATTGATAATCCGAAGAAAATTTGGTGGGATTTGCGTTTGCATCCTTTTTATGATACTATTGAATTCCGCATTTGTGACATGAGTTTAACAGTAGATGAAACTATGTGTATTGTGGCGATTATTCAGGCAATTGTAGCAAAATTATACCGATTGAATACATCGAATACGAGTTACAATATGTACCGAATTGCTTTGATAAAAGAAAACAAATTTAGAGCAGCGCGATACGGAATTGAAGGCAATATGATTGATTTTGGTCTGCAAAAAGAAGTCGAAACCAAATCATTAATTTTAGAATTACTTGATTTTATTGATGATGTTGTTGATGAATTAGGAAGCAGAGAACAAATCAATTATGTGCATACCATTTTAAATGAAGGAACGGGTGCCGACAAACAATTAGCCGTTTTTGAGAAAACAAACGACTTGACTAAAGTAGTTGATTTGATTACAAGTGAGTTTGTAAAAGGTTTGTAAATTGTTAATGAAATTATTAATAACTGAAAACAAAACAGTAGTAGCTGGTTTTTAAAAACGGTATATTTGCGGTTCCAAATT
>JAYVFV010000251.1:0-2655 GCA_043772885.1 Flavobacteriales bacterium | reverse complement strand
GTTTGCGTGAAAATGAACTTCAAGTCAATGTGTTAACCCAAGAAAAAGAACTCATACAAAAGAGTAACCAGCAAATTTTCTATATTATTGCTTTAAGTCTATGCGTCATTACTTTGTTACTGGTTTATCGAAACGTTCGGCTCAAACAAAAAAGCAACTTAAAATTAGCGTCGGTAAACATTGAACTTGAAAACAAAAATAACCTACTTGACAAACGCAATGCTGAAAATGAATTGTTGATGAAAGAAATTCACCATCGGGTAAAAAATAACCTAGAGGTAGTTTCCAGTTTACTTGCCTTACAATCAGCACAAATTGAAGATACAAATACTAAAGAAGCCATGACCGAAGGACAAAATCGTGTCAACTCAATTGGCATTGTGCATCAAAAACTATATCAAGGAAGCAATCTTGGTGCTGTAGAAATGAAAGATTATTTCCTAAACCTCAGCGAAAGTATTTTAGATAGTTTTGGAGCAGAAAAACGTGTCGATTTAGAATTGGCAATGGAAAATCTGGATTTAGATATAGACACTGCGGTTCCGCTAGGATTAATCGTTAATGAATTATTAACCAATTGTATTAAATATGCATTTCCAGATGGAGAGAAAGGAATCATAACTATCAAACTCGAAAAACAGAGCAACAATATCCTTCAGCTAGTAGTTGCCGATAATGGTGTTGGTAAATCAGGTATTACCTATGGAACTGGCTTTGGTGGACAATTGGTTTCGTTACTCACCAACCAACTCAACGGTACAATGCGAGAAGAAAATCTTAATGGTACCACACTTATTTTTGATTTTAAATTAAAGAAAGTCGCATAAATCTCCCCATTATTTTTTCTCTTTGTTCTATTCTCTTTCCTCTTTTTTCAACTCGGATAAATAAAACCTACTCTTCGGACACTATTTGACCTATTTCGTCCTAACTCGCTTTTTACTGTTATTGATTATCCGTTATTTAGAGTAGAATTAATAGTGATTCTATCAAACCAACACCCGAGGCGCAGCCTAACTGTTCGAGGCGCAGCGAGAAAAAAATCAAATAATCATGAAAAACAATTTACAATTAAAGATGAAAACAATTTTTTTTCTTTTAATGCTTGTTCCTTTTTTAGGCATAAGCCAAACCAAAAATGTGATTTCCACAAGTCGCGTATTTCCAAAAGTTGACAAACAACTTGAATTCGAAAAAGCATTGGGAAATCATGCACAAAAGTACCACACAGGAGATGTTAGATGGCGCGTATTCCAAATTCAATCCGGACCAGATGCTGGAGGTTATCACGTTGTAGAAGGACCAAAAACTTGGGAATCAGAAGACGTACGCGGCGACATTAATGTAGAGCATAACAACGACTGGCACAAAAGTGTAACCATCTATTTGACCGACAGAAGTTCTCATGGCTATTCCGTTTATATCGACTCGCTGAGCACTGTTGCTGTTGGCGATTACTCGGATAAAGTGCAAATTACACACATCTATCCTAAATTGGGCCGTGGCAATAACGTACTAACCATATTAAAAAAATTAAAAGCTGTTTGGGCTGCCGAAGGTTCAACAATGGCCGTTTATGAAGTTAATGGTTCTGGTGCTCCACAATTTGCTGTAGCTAGAAGATACAAACAAGGACTAAAAGAAAAAACGGACGGTTTTAGAAAACCATTTAAAGCCACTTACGAAAAGATTCATGGCGTTGGGTCATTCGACCTTTACCTTGAAGATATGAGAGAATACTACGATGAAGTCTGGAGTGAATTGCTTTTTTACAGAGCTGATTTGAGTTCAAAATAAAACACAACAAAATTATATTAATTTAAAAAATCTACAAATTACAATTAAAAACCAACCATTATGAAAAAATTAATGTTACTAGGACTAGCGATAGTGTTCATCACATCGTGCAATGAAAAACAACGTTACACACAAAATTCTCCAGAAATCGATACTTATAAAAAAGTAATGGATGATTATAAAAAAATGAATTGGGATGATATGCCCAAGCATTATGCTGATACAGCCAAAATAGCAAATAATGTAGTTAAAGAAAAAGCAATAACAGTGGCGCAAGCTCTCGAAAAAAACAAAGATGATGCTAAATTATTTACTTGGGTTGTAGAAGATAACGATTACGAAATGGTGGTGACTGACAAAGGCGAAACTTGGGTTAATTATTGGGGGATTTGGAGAGGAACTTTAAAATCAACCGGGAAAGTATATGTAATTCCGTTTCACAATACTGCTCAGTTCGTAGACGGGAAAATTGTTAAAGAAGATGGTTATTGGGATAATTCAGAAATAATGACGGATATGCTCAAACAACCGGAAACAATAGCAAATGCTGCTAAAACAGAAGCGTCAACAGAAAAATAATTATTAATTCTAAACCTGCAAGGAATAAAAGCTTTGCAGGTTTTTTTTAAAATCATTATGAAAAAAGTAGGCATCATTGGTGGTTCTGGTTTCATTGGAAGTTATATCACCAAAACGTTTTTAGAAAACGATTATCAAGTAAAAGTCTCCACTACCGATATTTCCCGTGAAGACAAATACCAACATTTGATGCGCTTTAAAAACGCAGAAAATTTATACATCAGCGAATTAGATGTTACAGATAAATCCCAACTCGAAGATTTTGTTACCGATTGTGAC
>JAYVFV010000250.1:0-7532 GCA_043772885.1 Flavobacteriales bacterium | reverse complement strand
AAAATAAATTCTTGTATGAAATTGAATATATAATTCTCTTTTTGTGTAACCCATATTCTTCTCATATTTATCTTTTATTTTTGATACACCTACACCTTTTCTACCTTCCCCTTTTCTGTTGTCAGCTTCTGCATACGGCGGATTAATATAAATTACTAATTTTTTGCGTTTTTCTTCATCATCAATAATATCTTGCAGTGCTTGTGGTAGTTTGCTAAAATCATCATTTAAAAAATCAAACTGAAAACAGTGGTCTTTTAGTAAAATAGCACCGTTTTCTATTCGGTCGTGCATTACGTTTACATCGGCTGTGTCGAGCGTACTTGCCCAAATATTGTATTTATTAGTCAAACCAGCCAATAGGTTTCCAGTTCCTGCGGCGCAATCCCAAACATAATATTCGTCTTGCCAATCTTCGCCTAGAACATCGGCAATGTATTGTTGTGAAAGTTCTACCCATTTTTTTGGAGTGAAAAAAGCACCTTTGCGTTCGCGAATATCTTGGGGAACGAGTAAATCTTTTCTGTCTAAAATATACTTTTGAAATTCGTCAAGTGGCGGTCTTTTATATTTTTTCCAGAACTGTTCGTATGCTTCTTTGTTTATTATTGAAAAAGAAGCATCATAAAGTTGTTTGATGTTTTCGCTAGAAACTTCATAACGACCATCTTTAAAAACTACAAATAAGTTATTCTTTAAAGTCGAATCATAATCTATAGTTGAAGTGTTTTTATCATCAACAAAAATATCAGCAATATAGAAGTCATTATCTGAAATGTTTTGATCTTTCCCTTTAACCCACTCAAAGTTGATGCAAGGTTTTACTTGGTCTAACCAACGCAAATATATAGGTACAAAGTTGTTTTTGTCTATATGTATTTTACCCCTTTCGGTTGCTTTTGCAATGTTGTTTTTAATAAAAAAACGCAACTCTTTTTCATCTTTCAAAAAATCATATACATAATTATTTTGGTGTAATGAGTTGTAAATACGTTCTTTAATGAGTTTAAACTCTTTGGTTTCGTGATTGCTTGGTGTTACATTCCAGTTAAAATCATTCATCGAAAAAACATCCATAATGGCATTGTAAGGCACAAATGCTATTTTTTGAGAATCGAAAGCACCCAGAAAAGCTGGTGGTAAAAATTTATCAAAAGTTCTGGCTTTACCAATGGTTAAAACCAATTGCGTAACCATTGTTAAAACATCAAAAGTGCCACGTTTGGCTTCTGCCCATAGTAGAGAATCGTTTTCGAATAATTTTTCTTGTTTATCGTTCTTGTTTTTAAACGTAACGCAAAAGTCAATATTTCCAACAATTTTGGTAGTATCAAAATCAGAAAAGAAATCTTGTCCTACTTTATTTTTTAATTCTTCTTCTCTGATGTTTTGGTATTTCATTAACTGATAATTTTTACATGGCTAAAATTAAGTTTTTATTTTGAATTGCAAATTAAAAAAATCCTACTCTTTGTTTTTTGTATCGATAATTATGGTTACTGGGCCGTCGTTTAAAAGTTGTACTTTCATGTCGGCTCCAAACTGTCCGGTTTGGACTTTTTTACCGATTTCTATTTCCATTTGAGAAACAAATTTTTCATACAACGGAATAGCAACATCAGGTTTTGCCGCTTTTAAATACGAAGGACGATTTCCTTTTTTTGTGGATGCCTGAAGTGTAAACTGACTCACCACAATTACATCACCATTAGTATCTTTAAGCGATAAATTCATCACGTCGTTCTCATCGCCAAAGATGCGGAGGTTGACGATTTTTGAGGTTAACCAAAGAATGTCTTCTTGAGTGTCAGCATCTTCAATTCCGATTAAAACCAGTAAGCCATTTTGGATATTGGCAACTGTTATTTTATTTATTTCAACTGATGCTTTTGATACACGTTGTATAACTGCTTTCATAATTGAATTAATTTGCTTTGTGTTATTCTTTATGAGATTCTTCCTTCGTCAGAATGACAACTTTGTGAATAAACTGCGACTGAAAACTGCTTACTTATTTCTTGTTTCGTCGCTTGCAATTCTGTCATCATTATACACATCTTGACGGTAATGTTCGTCATCGCCTTGCAATATTTTAAGATAACTGTTGTAACGCGACCAAGCGATTTCGTTTTTTTCTAATGCAGCTTTGATAGCACAATGAGGTTCTTCTTTGTGCAAACAATTATTGAATTTACATTGGTCTTTCAACTTGAAGAATTCTGGAAAATAACCGCTAATTTCTGCTGGTTCCATATCGACAATTCCGAAACCTTTGATTCCTGGTGTATCGATAATTTTGGCGTCAAAACTCAAATCATACATTTCGGCAAATGTGGTGGTATGCTGTCCTTGTTTGCTTTGCTCGGATATGGTTTTGGTTTTCAAATCTAAAGTAGGTTCTAACGCATTGACTAAAGTCGATTTTCCTACGCCTGAATGTCCCGAAAACATGGATACTTTTCCTATCATCATGGCTTTTATTTCGTCTAATCCTTTTTTCTCAGTTGACGAAACACGCAAACATTTGTACCCAATTTCTTGATACAAATGTTGCATATAAAGTTGGTCGTCTAAAGTAGTTTCGTTTAAGGTATCTATTTTATTAAAAACTAGAATGGTTTCTATTCCGTATGCTTCAGCAGTGACAAGAAATCGGTCTATAAAATTAAATGTAGTAGGCGGATTATCGATGGTTATTAATAAAAAAACATAATCTAAATTGGAAGCAATAATATGCATTTGGTGAGAGAGATTCACCGATTTACGAACGATGTAATTCTTTCTTTCATGGATATTGTGTATGGTTCCAGTTGTAACATCAGCAGAATCTTCAAGTTCATAATCTACAATATCTCCAACAGCAATTGGGTTGGTGCTTTTGATGCCTTTCATACGGAACTTTCCTTTGATACGACATTCCAAAAACGAACCGTCTGCTGTTTTGACCGTATACCAACTTCCGGTAGATTTATAAACTAATCCAGTCATTCTTAGATTTTATATTCAACAAAAGTAGAAAAAAGAGTTTAGAAGTTTAGGAGTTTAGGAGTTTAATGCTAACTAAACTTTTAAACTCCTAAACTTCTAAACTTTTTATCCGTTAATGATTTTCTCCTGATGCGTAATGCTTTCTTGGTGGATGGCTTTGAATAACTTGAGAATAAATTCTTCGCTCAATCCTTTATCTTCTCCGTCAAGAATCATTTTACCCAGAATTTCATTCCACCTTTTATTTTGCAAAACCGCTACATTTTTTGCTTTTTTCAACGCACCAATTTTTTCTGCTACTTTCATTCGATTGCCCAATATTTCTAATAATTTGGTATCTGCAATATCAATGTTGGCTCTGAGTTTTATCATTTCGGTATTGTAATCATCCTCTTCTGTAGTCATTTTTTTGACTTTCAAATCTTCAAAAATTTGTTTCAAAATCGTCGGTGTTACTTGTTGATCTGCATCACTCCATGCATTATCGGGGTCGGTATGCGTTTCAATCATTAATCCGTCGTAATTTAAATCGAGTGCTTGTTGCGACACTTCTTGAATCATATTTCGTTGTCCTGTAATATGAGATGGGTCACAAATTAATGGCAAATCGGGGAAACGACTTTGTAATTCGATGACAATTTGCCACTCGGGAATATTTCGGTATTTGGTTTTTTCATAAGTGGAAAATCCTCTGTGAATAACACCCAATTTTTTTATTCCGGCATTGTACAATCGCTCTACGCCGCCAATCCATAAAGCCAAATCGGGATTTACCGGATTTTTTACCAATACAATTTTGTCTGTATTTTGTAAAGCATCGGCAATTTCCTGAACGGCAAACGGATTTACGGTAGTTCGAGCACCAATCCACAATATATCAATATCGTGTTCTAAAGCTAATTTAACATGAGCTGCATTTGCTACTTCTGTTGCCATTAACAAACCGGTTTCTGCTTTTGCTTTTTGTAGCCATTTTAATCCGATGACACCAACACCTTCAAATCCACCTGGACGTGTCCGCGGTTTCCAAATACCCGCTCGAAAAACACTCACATCCGAATCTTTTAATTCGTGTGCAATTTTCAGTACTTGTTCTTCGGTTTCGGCGCTGCAAGGTCCAGCTATTACTAGTGGATGCGTTAAATGGAAATCATTTAACCACGTTTTCATTTCTTTGTTGTTTTCCATAATTCTTTGGCTTTAAGCTTTAGGCAATAAGCTTTAGGCAAAGCAAACTATTCATATCGATAATTGCTTACTGCATAAAGCCTTTTGCTTATAGCTATTTTAAAATATCTTTAATTCTGTTTGTGTTTTGCATTTCGTTGAATACTTCTTCATATTTCTCGTTTTCTAACAGTTCTTTAAAATTGATCAAATTGGTAATGTATTCATTCAAACTTTTTACAATATGTTTTTTATTTTGTTTGAAAATGGGTGTCCACATGGCTGGTGAACTTTTGGCTAAACGCACGGTGCTTTCAAATCCGCTTCCCGCCATATCAAAAATATCGCGTTCATCTTTTTCTTTTTCGATAACTGTTTTTCCCAACATAAACGAACTGATGTGTGACAAATGGGACACATAAGCAATGTGTTTGTCATGGGATTTTGGATCCATATAACGAATTCGCATTCCTAGTTTTTTGAATAAATCCATTGCTTTTTCCTGCAATTTGAAAGTCGTTTTTTCAACTTCACAAATGATGTTGGTTTTGCCTTCAAACAATCCTTTTATGGCGGCTTTCGGACCCGAAAATTCGGTACCCGCAATGGGATGTGTTGCCATAAAATGATGTCTGTTTTTATGATTTGCAATCGCTTCACAAATGGGTAATTTAGTTGAACCTACATCAATAACTAAAGTTTTCGTACCAATTTTATCTAATATTTCTGGTAAAATTACTAAACCAATATCAACTGGAACAGCAACTATTACTAAATCGGCGTTAATTAAATCGTCATTGGTTGCTTTTTCATTAATAATTCCTAATTGCAGTGCTTCTTGGAGATTTTTTTCGTTGGCATCCATTCCGAAAATTACCGCTTTATCATAAATGCTTTTGATATCCAAAGCCATGGATCCTCCAATTAATCCTGTTCCTATTATGTATATTTTAGTCATACTATCTCCTATCTTTTACTTGGTAAATCTTGAAATTGCTTCTGTAATTTTTTCTTCTGTAACGCACAATGAAAACCGGATATACCCTTCGCCATTGCTGCCAAAGATACTTCCTGGTGTGATGAAAATATGTTTTTCATAGAGCACTTTATCAATAAACTCTTCCGATGAAATACTCCCTTCAGGTAATTTAGCCCAAACGAATAACCCGACCGCATTTTTATCAAAAGTACATCCTAATTTTTCAGCCAATTGAAAGATTAGATTCCGTCTTTTTGTATAGATTTCGTTTTGAGAATCAAACCATTCCTTTCCTAATTTTAAAGCTTTTGTAGCTCCTTTTTGAATGCCGTAAAACATGCCGCTATCCATATTGCTTTTTACTTTTAGAATGGCTGCTATTAGCGTTGCATTTCCTAAAACCATTCCCACACGCCAACCTGCCATATTGTAGGTTTTACTTAGCGAATTGAGTTCTAATGCAGTTTCCTTTGCTCCTGCTACATTTAAAATGGATATCGGATTGTCATTCAAAACAAAACTGTACGGATTGTCGTTGACGATTAAAATGCTGTGTTTTTTTCCGAAAGCAATTAGCTTTTCATACAACTCTATCGTGCCATTCGCACCTGTTGGCATGTGAGGATACGAAACCCACATCAATTTCACTTTATACAAATCGAGCTGTTCTAGTTTATCAAAATCAGGAAACCAATTCGTTTCAGCAATTAGATCATAAAAAAGCGGTTTTGCTCCCACTAATTTGGTAACCGATTCATACGTTGGATAGCCTGGATTTGGAATCAACACCTCATCGCCTTCGTTTAAAAACGCCAATGAAATATGCATAATTCCCTCTTTGGAACCCATTAACGGTAGGATTTCTGAATTGAAATCGATAGCAACATTGAAATGGGTTGCGTAGAAATTCGCAAATCCTTTTCGCAATTCGGGCAAACCTTGATAACTTTGGTATTCGTGTGCTTTTTTATCGAACATGGCGTGTTGAATCGCTTCAATAACAGACAAATGTGGCTCTAAATCTGGACTACCAATTCCCATATTGATAATGGGTTTCCCGTCGGAAAGCAACTGATTTACCTCGCGCAGTTTTTTAGAGAAATAATATTCCTCAACTGTGTGCAATCTTTTGGCGGTTGTTATCATCTAAACTGCATAATTTAATTCTTTACTATCCTAAATAAAAAAAATCCCGATTTACATCGGGATTGTCTATTTATGTTTTTAATTAATTACTTTTTAATATAACACAATACCAATCCCGTTCTTTTCCAAAAAAAGAAATAAGCGAAATTGTTATAATATGTTGTAAATTTTGAAATCATAATTGTTTTGTGTTTTGCGAATGTAAAAAATTAAACTGTAGGTTTTACAAAAATAAAATAAAAAGTTACCGAAACGATTTCGTGAAATCATAAAAATTTTATTTTGGCGTTATCGGTTTGATGCTTTTAGATTTCCTTTATAAATTATTACATTTGCTAAAATATCGCGTTATGTCAATAGAAGTTCAAAATATTTCAAAGAGTTACGGTTCACAAAAGGCGTTGGATGCTATTTCTTTTTCGGTTAAGAAAGGAGAAATTGTGGGTTTCTTGGGTCCGAATGGCGCCGGAAAATCGACTTTGATGAAAATTTTAACCACCTATATAAACGCCGATGAAGGTTCGGCAAATGTCAACGGACATGATGTAGAGGAAAATCAAAAAGCAGTGCAACTTTCGGTGGGTTATTTGCCCGAGCATAATCCGTTGTATTTGGATTTGTACGTCAGAGAATATTTGTCGTTTAATGCCGATGTTTACAAAGTCAATAAATCGCGTATAGAAGAAGTTATTCAATTGACAGGATTGTCCTCTGAAAGTCATAAGAAAATCGGACAATTATCGAAAGGATTTCGGCAGCGTGTTGGACTGGCAACTGCTTTATTACACGATCCAGATGTGTTGATTTTGGATGAACCAACTACTGGTTTAGATCCGAATCAGTTGGTAGAAATTAGAAACGTAATTAAAAACGTTGGGAAAGACAAAACCGTTTTCTTATCGACACACATTATGCAAGAAGTGGAAGCGATTTGTGATCGCGTTATCATTATTGACCACGGAAAAATTGTTACCGACAAGAAACTTGACAAATTGGTTTCTGAAGTTAAGGAACAAATTATTGAAGTCGAATTTGACAAAACGGTAAACGAAGCGCTGTTTTCTAAATTACCGAATTTACTTTCTTATAATAACACCCACGATAACGTTTGGATATTAACTTTTGAAGCCGAAAGCGATGCTCGTCCAGCCGTTTTTGACTTTGCTCATAATAACGGATTGAAAACACTTCAAATGCGTTTAAAAAGTAAAAACTTGGAGGAAATTTTTAGGGAGAAAACGGGGAAGAAAAG
>JAYVFV010000249.1:0-7547 GCA_043772885.1 Flavobacteriales bacterium | reverse complement strand
GCGAATGTATATGTAGGATAGGTTGGCTCCCAATGCATAACTTGACGTAATCATTCCTTCGATTAACAAATGCGGAATGTACTCCATCAAATAACGATCCTTGAAAGTTCCCGGTTCTGATTCGTCGGCATTACACACCAAATGTCTTGGCTTTCCGGATTTCTTGTCGATAAAACTCCATTTCATTCCACATGGAAACCCAGCACCACCACGACCACGAAGTCCGGAAGTTTTCACTTCTTCCACAACTTCATCGGGAGTCATTTTTTTAATGGCTTTTTCTACAGAGGCATAACCGCCTTCTTTGCGGTATACTTCGTAGCCCTTAATGCCTGGAACGTTTATTTTATTTAATAATATTTTTCTTCCCATGCTATTATTTATCGTGTAAAGTAATTTTACCTTCTTTACAATCTGTAATCAATTGGTCTATTTTTTCTTCGTTCAGATGCTCTTGGTAGAAATCGCCCAATTGCAACATTGGAGCATATCCGCAGGCACCCAAACATTCTACACCACGTACCTCAAACATTCCGTCTGCAGATGGTTCGCCTACTTTTACACCCAATTTTTCACAAGTGTAATCCATTAAATTTTCAACTCCGTTTAAACAACAAGGCGATGTCTGGCAGAATTCGAACATGTATTTTCCGATTGGTCTTTGGTTGTACATCGTGTAAAACGACACTACTTCATAGACTTCAATAGGTTTGATACTTAATATTTCGGCCACTTTGTCCTGCAATTCAAAGCCCAACCAATTGTCATGAGCATCCTGCACTTCGTGTAAAACAGGCAACAAAGCCGATTTCTTTTTATCTGCCGGATAATGACTAATCAACTCATTGATGCGGTTCATCAAAGTCTCCGTTATGTTTATCTCTTGTTTGTACTGTGTTCTTTCCATGGTTATTTTTTATGCGTCAAGTTCACCTGCAATAACATTCAAACTTGATAATATTACGATAGCGTCTGAAAGCATCGCTCCTTTTATCATTTCTGGATACGCTTGATAGTAAATAAAACAAGGGCGTCTGAAATGCAAACGGTAGGGCGTTCTGCTTCCATCTGTAATTAAATAAAATCCTAATTCTCCATTTCCACCTTCTACGGCGTGATAGATTTCTGCAACAGGAACAGGCACTTCACCCATCACAATTTTAAAGTGATAGATTAAGCTTTCCATGTTGTTGTATACATCTTCTTTTGGAGGTAAATAATAATCGGGAACATTCGCGTGATACGGACCTTCCGGCATTTTATCCAACGCTTGGCGGATGATGCTTAAACTTTCCCAAACTTCGGCATTACGAACGCAAAATCGATCGTAGGTATCTCCGGATTTTCCAACAGGAACGATGAAATCAAAATCTTCGTATGATGAATAAGGCTCGGCTACGCGAACATCATAATCAATTCCGGCGGCACGCAAATTCGGACCTGTAAATCCGTACGCCATCGCACTTTCGGCAGATATTGGTCCGACGTTTACCGTTCTATCTATAAATATTCTATTTCTTTCAAAAAGGTTTTCAAATTCTTTCCACGCTGGAGGGAATTCCTCCAAAAACTTGTTCAATAATTCAAAGGCTTTTGGGGTAAAGTCTCTTTCGAAACCACCAATTCTTCCCATATTAGTTGTTAAACGGGCGCCACAAATTTCTTCATAGATTTCATATACTTTTTCGCGGAATTGAAATACATAAAGGAAACCAGTATACGCTCCGGTATCAACTCCAAGAATCGAATTACAAATCAAGTGATCTGTAATTCTAGCCAATTCCATTACGATAACGCGTAAATACTGCGCTCGTTTTGGCACTTCAATATTTAGTAATTTCTCTAATGTCATCCACCAACCCAAATTGTTAATCGGCGACGAACAGTAGTTCATACGGTCGGTTAATGGTGTGATTTGATAAAACGGACGGTTTTCGGCAATTTTTTCGAAGGCACGGTGAATGTAACCAATGGTGGGTTCGGCATCTAGAATTCGTTCTCCATCCATCAAAAGAATGTTTTGAAAAATTCCGTGGGTAGCTGGATGCGTTGGCCCTAAATTCAAGATAGAATACTCGCTTCCATCTTCATTTAGCTGGTCTTTTATTATTTTAGCATAACGATGCTCTGGTGATAATAATAGTTCTGACATTTATAGAATGTGAAAAATTATATTGAGTGTTGACTATTTGTTATTGTTCTTCCGAAGAAACGGTCGTCCTTGTCGGTACGTCCGCTGTCTTCTAATGGGAATTCTTTTCGCATTGGAAAAGACACCATTTCATCCATATTTAAAATCCGCTTTAATTGTGGATGTCCTATAAAATTGATTCCGTAAAAATCGTACGTTTCTCTTTCCATCCAATTGGCAGAAAGAAATAAATCATTTGCGGTCTTTACTTCTGGATTATTTCCGTTTAAATATGTTTTGATTTTGATTCGCACATTTTCTACCCAATTGTGCATGTGATATACTACTGCAAACTGATGATTGACATCGTTATCAGGATAGTGTATTCCGCACAAATCGGTTAAAAAATGAAAGTTTAAATCGGCATCTTCTTTTAAAAATCGAATCACATCGTGAATGACTTCTGAAGTAGCTTCGAATGAAAAAATACCATGTTGTGTTTGAAAATCCAACACGTTGGCACCAAATTTTTGATCTATTTTTTCTTGTATGTTTGCAGTTTCCAACGCCATTTTTATAGATTATAAGAAGCTAATAATTCTTTATATTCCGGAGAATTGCGTCGTCTTACTGATTCATTTCTCACTAATTCTTGCAATTGCATTACGCCATCTACGATTTGTTCTGGTCTTGGAGGACAACCCGGAACGTAAACGTCAACTGGAATCACTTTATCAATTCCCTGTAAAACAGAATAAGTATCAAAAATCCCACCTGAACAAGCGCAAGCACCAACGGATATTACCCAACGAGGTTCCGACATTTGTTCGTATACTTGACGGAGAATTGGCGCCATTTTTTTAGAAATCGTTCCCATTACCATTAACATATCCGCTTGACGGGGAGAAAAACTCACACGCTCCGAGCCGAAACGCGCCAAGTCGTAATGCGAAGCCATCGTTGCCATGAACTCAATTCCACAACAGGAAGTCGCGAATGGCAGGGGCCAAAGTGAATTCGCACGTGCCAACCCAACCACATCGTTAAGTTTTGTAGCGAAGAAACCTTCTCCTGAAACTCCTTCTGGCGGAGGAACCAATTTTGTTCTTGTACTCATTTAGATTTTTAGATTTTTAGATTTTTAGATTTTTAGACTAAAATCCTAATTCTCAAAATATATTTTTAGTGAATTTCAAATTGTATTTGAAATTAATTATTCCCACTCCAGTGCTTTCTTCTTGATAATGTAGAAGAAACCTACCAAAAGCAGCAACATGAAAATGACCATTTTTATCATTCCGTCCACTCCAAGTTCTTTGAAGTTAATCGCCCAAGGATACAGAAAAATAACCTCAACATCAAAAAGGACAAAAAGTATGGCTACTAAAAAGTATTTTACTGAGAAAGGAATACGAGCGTTACCGACCGATTCGATTCCGCATTCAAAATTTTTATCTTTATTGACAGAGCTTCTTTTTGGACCTAATTTTCCAGAAATGATGATAGTTCCCACTACAAATCCCACTGCTAAAAACAGCTGCATAAGTATTGGAAAATAATCTATTTGGGTTGTATTCATCAATGTATTTTTTTAGACGTAGTAAAAATTGGTGCAAATATACATCGCAATATTTAATTCTCAAAAATAGAGGGGGAAACGTTTGTTTTTTGCCTCTCAAAATTAGTCATTTAAATTAATTCTAAATAACAAATTAACATATAAAAAAAACGTCCCGATACAATCGAGACGTTTAGACTTTCTAGGTAATCAAAAAATACTATATATTACTCTTCGATAACTACTACTTGAGCAGCTACTTTACCTTTTCTTCCTTCTTCTTCTTCGTAAGAAACTTTATCACCTTCGTTAAGTGATTCAGCTTTAATACCTGTTGCGTGAACGAAAATGTCTTTTCCATTTTCATCATCTGTAATGAATCCGTAACCTTTAGACTCATTGAAAAATTTAACTGTACCTGTGCGCATTTTGTAATGTAAAAAAATTAATAATGGTCAAAGATATACTTATTTCTTACATAGCAAACAAAAAACAAACAAAATGTTAAAATTTTTTAAAAATATTATATTCTAATCGAATGATTTTCAATATACTATTTGAATAATCCTAAATATTAAAATAAAAAAACAGCTATTTATAAATTTTTAAATAGCTGTTTCTTAAATAATTGCGAATTTGATGTTTCTTACTTTAAATGTATTTTGATGTGTAATTCATTCAATTGTGCGTCATCGATTACAGAAGGTGCATCAATCATAACGTCTCTTCCTGAATTGTTTTTTGGAAATGCAATAAAATCACGAATTGTTTCCTGTCCGCCTAAAATAGCGACCAATCGATCCAATCCAAATGCCAATCCGCCGTGTGGTGGCGCACCAAATTGAAAGGCATCCATTAAAAATCCGAATTGGTTGCGGGCTTCTTCTTCGGTGAAACCTAAGTATTTAAACATTAACTGTTGCGTTGCTTTATCGTGTATCCGAATCGAACCTCCTCCAATTTCATTTCCGTTTAAGACCATATCGTAAGCATTGGCACGAACTTTCCCTGGATTGGTTGCCAATAAATCCATGTCTTCTGGTTTTGGAGATGTAAATGGATGGTGCATCGCGTGCCATCTTCCACTTTCT
The DNA here is from genome assembly GCA_043772885.1 of Flavobacteriales bacterium. Lineage (GTDB taxonomy): Bacteria > Bacteroidota > Bacteroidia > Flavobacteriales > Flavobacteriaceae > Flavobacterium. The sequence goes on along the minus strand of JAYVFV010000249.1, from coordinate 2,767 downwards.
TCATCCAACTCCAACAACGGAAAATCAACTACCCAAAGCGGCGCAAATTCCTCTGGATTTCGCAAACCTAATCGTGTTGCCAATTCCATTCGAAGTGCCGAAAGTTGTGTGCGGGTTTTATCGGCTGGACCGGAAAGCACAAAAATCATGTCGCCAGTTTTGGCACCAGTCACTTTTGCCCAATTCGCCAAATCGGCTTGATCGTAAAATTTATCTACTGATGATTTGTAAGTTCCGTCTTCTTCATATTTCACATACACCATTCCGGATGCACCAACTTGTGGACGTTTTACCCAATCAATCAAAGCGTCAATTTCTTTTCTGGTAAAGGAAGCACAACCAGAAGCTGCAATTCCAACTACCAATTCTGCCGAATTAAAAACACCAAAATCTTTATTTTGAGCAACGGCATTCAACTCGCCAAACTCCATTCCGAAACGGATGTCTGGTTTGTCATTGCCATAGGTTTTCATCGCGTGATCGTATGTCATTCTTGGGAATTTGGTTACTTCAATACCTTTTAATTCTTTTAGCAAATGACGTGTCAATCCTTCAAAAACATTTAAAATATCTTCTTGTTCTACGAATGCCATTTCGCAATCGATTTGCGTGAATTCCGGCTGTCTGTCGGCACGTAAATCTTCATCGCGGAAGCATTTCACAATTTGGAAATACTTGTCCATTCCACCAACCATCAACAATTGTTTGAATGTTTGTGGCGATTGTGGTAAGGCATAAAATTGTCCTTCATTCATTCGACTTGGCACGACAAAATCACGAGCTCCTTCTGGAGTTGATTTGATTAAATATGGAGTTTCTATTTCGCAAAAATCCAAATCAGAAAGAAATTTTCGAACTTCCATCGCTACTTTGTGACGAAACAGCAAAGCGTTTTTTACAGGATTTCTTCTGATATCTAAGTAGCGGTATTTCATTCGAATGTCTTCACCACCGTCGGTTTCGTCTTCAATTGTGAAAGGTGGCGTTAATGCGGCATTTAAAATTGTCATTTCGGAAACCAAAATTTCGACATCACCAGTAGCCATGTTTTTGTTTTTTGCTTCTCGTTCAATGACAGTTCCTTTGACTTGAATAACAAATTCTCTTCCAAGGGTTTTAGCCAATTCAAAAACGGATTTATCAGTACGAATTTCGTCGAAAATTAACTGTGTAATTCCGTAACGGTCACGCAAATCAACCCAATTCATAAATCCTTTATCTCTCGATTTTTGAACCCATCCAGCAAGCGTAACTTCTTTATTGATATGCGATGCGTTTAATTCACCGCAATTATGACTTCTATACATTGAAATAATTTTTTTTGCAAAAGTAAAAAACAAATATCAAAAACGAGGAGAATCAACAATTGAATTCAGAATAAAATTTTTGTTAATTTTTAATTGCCACTAAATAAAAAAAGTATCTTTGATTTTCTAAAAAAGAAATTTATTATGAAAAAAATTATTTCCCTATTATTTACACTTGCAATTGCAGTCGTTGGATTTGCTCAAGAAAAAGTAAATTTTAAAGCAGATATTGCCAATAGAAATGGTGATGTGATTTATATTAAAGACAGTAAAAATCAAACGGTAAAAGAAATTAACGTTAATGAAAAAGGCGTTTTTGAAAGTTCGTTTGAAGTTGTAGAAGGCAGCTATACTATGTATGATGGTTTAGAATACGCCCAATTATTTTTAAAAAACGGTTACGACTTAAAAGTAAAATTGGATGCAAAACAGTTTGATGAAACCCTTGTTTTTAAAGGAAAGGGAGCGAATGAAAATAATTTTTTGGCACAAATAACGGCATTAAATGCAAAAGTGAATTTTGAAGAAATGTTAGCTTCTGATGAAGTTGAGTTTGCTAAAAAATCAGATGCATTACAACAATCATTTCTGAATCTTATTGATAAATCTAAGTTGGATCCTACTTTTTCTGAAAAGCAAAAAAAGGATTTGGAGACGAACATCAACGGATTGAAACAATATTATCAAAAATCGCTTGGTAACAGAAAAATGAATGATACTGAAGCGCCGGCTTTTGAATATGAAAACCATGCAGGTGGAAAAACAAAATTAGCAGATTTAAAAGGGAAGTACGTTTACATTGATGTTTGGGCAACTTGGTGCGGACCATGTAGAGCGGAGATTCCGTTTCTAAAAACGGCTGAAGAAAAGTACCACGGGAAAAATATTGAATTTGTAAGTATTTCTGTTGATGTTGCTAAAGATTACGAAAAATGGAAAACTTTTGTAACAGAAAAACAATTAGGAGGAATGCAATTGTTAGCAGATAATAATTGGAATTCCGATTTCATAAAAGCATTTGGCATCAATTCTATTCCGAGATTTATATTAATTGGTCCTGATGGTAAAGTTGTTGATTCGGATGCTTCAAGACCTTCTAATCCTAAACTTATAGAAAAATTAGATAAGTTATTAAATTAAGAAATAAACATATAAAAAAAGGGCTTCTGTTAATTCAGAAGCCCTTTTTTTGAACACTTAATTATTTATGCTTCTATTGCTTGTCGTTTTAATCGTCTGGCACGCAACCAATATTTGGTTCTTTTCACCAAATAAAACATTACTGGAACCATAACTAAAGTTAAAACTGTTGCATACGTCAATCCGAAAATGATGGTCCACGCTAATGGTCCCCAGAAGATTACGTTATCGCCACCCATAAAGAAGTGCGGATTAAAATCGGTTATCAACGTAAAGAAGTCGAAGTTCAATCCGATGGCAAGTGGAATCAGTCCCAAAAC
>JAYVFV010000248.1:0-7572 GCA_043772885.1 Flavobacteriales bacterium | reverse complement strand
GATTCCTCCTTCGTCGGAATGACAAAAAACGGAGAAACCTTTATAATTTACAACAATTCAAAAACTCCCGCTGAACCTTGACCTGTTCCAACACACATTGAAACAATTCCGTATTTATCGCCACGGCGTTTCATTTCATCAAACAATTGCACGGATAATTTTGCTCCAGTACAACCTAATGGATGGCCTAATGCAATCGCACCTCCATTTACATTTATGATATCGGGATTCAATCCTAACTCACGTATTACAGCTAATGATTGTGAAGCAAAGGCTTCGTTCAATTCAATTAAATGAATATCGTTTAATGTTAATCCTGCTTGTTGTAGTGCTTTCGGAATCGCTTTTACCGGACCAATTCCCATGATTCTGGGTTCTACTCCTGCGGATGCAAAATTGACCAAACGTGCTATTGGGGTGATGTTTAATTCTTTTACCAATTCTTCACTCATAATTAAAACGAATGCAGCTCCGTCACTCATTTGTGATGAGTTTCCTGCAGTTACACTTCCGTCAGCGGCGAAAACAGGTTTTAATTTGGAAAGTGCTTCTTTGTTGGTATCTGCTCTTGGTCCTTCGTCTTTAGTTACGATATACGATTTGGTTTCTTTCTTCCCATTTTCATTGATGAACGTTTGCTCAACAGTAATCGGAACAATTTGTTTGTCGAACTTTCCTTCCGCTTGTGCTTTTAAGGCCTTTTGATGCGAGTTAAACGCAAATTCATCCTGATCTTCCCGCGACACGTTGAACTGTTTGGCAACGGCTTCAGCGGTTAATCCCATTCCCCAGTAATAATCTTCGTTTCCTGCTGCCGCGACAGCGTAATCTGGAGTTGGTTTGTAACCGCCCATTGGGATGAACGACATGCTTTCGGCGCCACCAGCAATGATACAATCGGCCATACCACTTTGGATTTTTGCTGTTGCCATTCCGATAGTTTCCAATCCGGATGCACAATATCTGTTGACCGTAACTCCGGGCACATCGGTAACTTTCAATCCCATTAGAGAAATCAAACGGCCTACGTTTAAACCTTGTTCGGCTTCGGGCATTGCATTTCCAACCATGACATCATCGATTCTTTTTTTATCGAAATCAGGTAATTCATTCATCATGAACTGAATGGTTTCTGCTGCCAACTCATCGGGACGTTTGAAACGAAAAACCCCTTTTGGAGCTTTTCCAACCGCGGTGCGGTATGCTTTTACTATATATGCTGTTTTCATGTGTTTAGTTTCTTAAAGGTTTTCCTTTGGTTAACATAAATTGGATACGCTCTAATGTTTTTCTTTCGGTACAAAGCGATAAAAAGGCTTCTCGTTCGATGTCCAGTAAATATTGCTCTGATACAAAAGTTGGTTCCGATAAATCACCACCAGCCATAACATAAGCGAGTTTGTTGGCAATTTTTAAATCGTGTTCGGAAATGTATTTCCCAGCGACCATTTGATTGGTGCCGACTAAGAACATTCCCAATGCCTGTTTGCCTAACACTTTTACATCTTTACGTTGGATTGGTTGCGTGTAACCTTGTTCTGCCATTTGCAATGCGACTTGTTTTGCCACCGCAATTTGACGGTCTTTGTTTACGACTACAATGTCTTTTCCTTTTTGTAAAACACCAGTATCAAATGCTTCATAAGCCGATGTTGCTACTTTTGCCATGGCTACAGTTAAGAAATATTCTTGCAATACATTCAACTCCACGTCGTTTTTATGAAATAAATCCGATGCCCGCAACGCCATTTCTTTAGAGCCACCGCCACCTGGAATTACTCCAACTCCAAATTCTACCAAACCGATATACGTTTCCGCTGCAGCGACAACACGGTCGGCATGCATACTCATTTCGCAACCACCACCAAGCGTCATTCCGTGTGGAGCAACAATTACTGGAATAGAAGAGTAGCGTACGCGCATCATCGTATCTTGGAAATACTTAATCGCCATGTTTAATTCTTCGTATTCTTGTTCGACGGCCATCATGAAAATCATTCCGATGTTGGCACCGACAGAGAAATTGGCAGCTTGATTTCCTATCACCAATCCGTTGTATTCTTTTTCGGCTAAGTCAATTCCTTTATTAATAGCAGCTAAAACGTCGCCACCAATGGTATTCATTTTCGACTGGAATTCTAAATTCAGAATTCCGTCTCCTAAATCAGTAATAACAGCACCGCTATTGCTCCATACTTTTTTACTTTCGCGGATGTTGTTCAGAATAATGAAAGTATCTTGTCCTGGAATTTTTGTCTGAGATTTTGTTGGAATGTTATAAAAAAACGTGGCTCCTTCTCTTAGAGTATAGAAACTGGTATTTCCGTAAATCAGCATTTCTGTTACCCAAGTTGCTGGTTTGTAGCCTTCGGTTTCCATTAACGCAATTCCTTTTTCCACCCCTATGGCATCCCAAATTTCGAAAGGTCCGTTTTCCCAACCGAAACCAGCTTTCATAGCATCGTCGATTTTGTAAAACTCGTCGGTAATTTCTGGAACTCTGTTCGAGCAATAAGCAAACATGGCAGAGAAATTCTTTCTGTAAAAATCGCCTGCTTTATCTTTTCCTTTTACTAAAACTTTGAAACGGTCAATTGGTTTATCGATGGTTTTGGTTAATTCTAATGTAGCGAACGCCGCTTTTTTTGCAGCTCTGTATTCTAAAGTATCTAAATCTAATGATAGTATTTCTTTGCCTTCTTTTTTGTAGAAACCTTGTCCAGTTTTACTTCCGAGCCATTTGTTTTCCATCATTTTGTTGATGAAATCAGGCAATTTGAATAAATCGTGTGCTTCGTCGTTGGGACAGTTTTCATAAATTCCGTTGGCAACGTGCACCAAAGTATCCAAACCAACTACGTCCACTGTTCTGAAGGTTGCTGATTTTGGTCGACCAATAACAGGTCCAGTTAATTTATCCACTTCTTCAATAGTTAATCCCATATCTTTTACCAAATGAAACAAACTTTGGATGCCGAAGATTCCGATACGGTTTCCAATAAATGCTGGAGTATCTTTGGCTACGACGGATGTTTTTCCTAAGAATTTGGAACCGTATTCTGTTAAAAAATACAATACTTCTGGCGATGTTTTTGGACCTGGAATGATTTCAAACAATTTCAAATAACGCGCAGGATTGAAGAAATGCGTTCCGCAGAAATGCGCTTGAAAATCATCGCTTCGACCTTCACTCATGAATTTTATTGGAATTCCGGATGTGTTTGAAGTTACTAAAGTTCCAGACTTACGAAAGGTGTCGATTTGCTCGAATACTAATTTCTTGATATCCAATCGTTCAACAACCACTTCGATAATCCAATCGTAATTGGCAATTTTAGACATATCATCGGTAGTATTACCAGTAGTAATTCTGTTGGCGAATTTCTGATTGTAAATTGGCGACGGGTTTGATTTTAGTGCGTTTGCCAAGTGTTCATTTACCAATCGATTTCGAACCATTTTACTCTCCAAAGTAAGTCCTTTCTTTTCTTCGATTTCGGTTAGTGTATTTGGAACGATGTCTAAAAGCAGCACTTCTAAACCGATGTTAGCAAAATGGCACGCGATTCCAGAACCCATTATTCCAGATCCTATTACAGCCACTTTTTTGATGGTACGTTTCATTTATAAAAAGCTTTTATGCTTTATGCTTTATGCAATAAGCGTTTAGTTAAAATATTTTCTTCTCCGTTATCAAATCATTTATTATTTCGGATACTTCCATAAAATGATTTAATTTTTCTTCGGAGATATTTTGTTTGATAATTTCATTAAATTTTAGAACTGTTGATTTTGATAATTCTCTTTTTTCTTTTCCTAATTCGGTAAGATAAATGAGTACGCCTCGACCGTCATCTGGATTTTTCTTGCGAATGATAAGTCCTTTTTCTTCTAAGGTTTTTAAGGTTCGTGTTAAACTTGTGGCTTCCATCCCCATTCGGTTACTTATAAAAGTGGAAGGTGTTCCATCTTCTTTATCAATGCTAAGTAATGCAAAACCAATTGCCATTGAACCATCAAATTTGGAAGCTTCTTCGTTATACATTCTTGACACCGCTTGCCAAGTAGCTCGGAGTGTATAATCTATTGTTTTTTCTTTCATACTTATTAAATCGAAATTCAAAGATAATAAAAAAATACTATGCACGCATAATAAATATATAAAACTTTTTACATTTGATATAATTTTAACAAAAAGGGATAGCCAACAAATTGAAAAACCACGAATAGTAATTATTCGTGGTTTTAGGTAGTAGGTGTTTAAATAGAAATGCTTATGGTAACGTGACTACGCCAACATTGGTCGTTGCGCCGGCTAAAACCAAAACATTTAATTGTGTAACGGGCAATAAAGGCAATACTGGAGTTACGGTTAATGTATAGTTCCCAGGAGGAAGTCCAGAAATTTGAAATTGTCCCGCACTATTTACGCTGCTTGAATATTCTACATTTGCCGCTGAGGTAGCAGTTACTGTTGCCAAAGCTCCAATTGGAGCGATATTACCTTTAATATTTCCAGATATCGCAGTAACAACTGTTCTTAAAACAGGTTTTAATTTATAAGTCCCGCTTCCTGTTAATACTATGGAAGCATTGGCATCAAAGTCAATCAGAATTTCATTTTCAATATCGGCTGTTAGCGTTTGATTTACCAACAACTTTAAACCACTTTGTTCTGCACTTGGCGTACTCAAAGGATAAGTTACACCATCAACAATGATAGTGTTGTTAGATCCAAGTATCAATCTGATTTGTGAAACGTGAGCATCATTTAATGTACTGCTGGCAATTAAAGTGCTTACTCCGTTAGAAAAATCTAATAGATTGTAGATACCTGCAGTAGTGTTTAAAGTTACAGTTTGGCCATTAGATCCCTTTACTTCAACTGCTAGTAAATCGATATTTACTGCATCATAAACTGCTGGTGCGTCGGTCATACGTACTTTGTAAGGGTAGTTTTTAGTTTCCGAATCATCGCCACAAGAATTCAATGTAATTCCGAATACAATAGCAGATGCTATTAAAATTATCTTTTTCATGTTATTTATTATTACGCTGTGAATTAGGTTTCACAACATTACAAAGATCATTGCAATTGGTTTTAGAATTGTTTTACAATTTTTAAAAAATATTCTAAGATTCCCACTTATTGGTTTATAAATTGTTATCAAAAATGCAGGCATAAAAAAACTCTCCAATTACTTGGAGAGTCTTTTTATTATATTTAAAAATGGTTACTTCATTTTTCCGTTGACCAATGCAACAGCGGCACCAACAGCAGCGGCTAAAACCATACAAGCAACCACATCTATTGCCATTAATTTCCAATTAATGGTTTCCTGTGTCATATTCATGAAGAACCAAGAACTCATCGACATAAATAAACCAATACCTACAGCTATTTTGATACCTGCAGCCATATTGGAAATGCCTTCACCTTGTGAAAAAACCCATGATATTAAAAAGCCAAAACACATGCAGCCCAAGAAAATAAATAGCATGTTTTCTGTTGGACCATCACATGGACTTTTTGGAAAAGTGTCTTTAAGCAACATTCCATACACGAGCCATCCAATAAGGAAGTCAACGATTCCGCCGACAATACCTCCAATAATAAAGTTTTTTGCATTCATAATTATTTTGTTTTTATTGGTTAATGAGATAAAAATATAAAAAATTAAGAATTGTTGAACTAGTTAATTTCTTACTTATCAACTATTTATGTTTTTCAATTGTTGATAACAAAAAAAACTCCTTATTATATAGGAGCTCTTTTTAAATTAGTTGGTATAAATTTTATTATAAAGGTATTTGTATTTTTCTACTATAATTTTTCGTTTCATTTTCATAGTAGGAGTGAGGTGTCCTTTTTCGATAGACCAAATATCGGGAGTCAATTCAAATCGTTTTATTTGCTCCCAGTTCCCAAATTTTTTATTCATTTCAGCAACTTCTTCTTGTATCCGATCAATGAGTTTTTCATTTTGAACAATCATTTCATTAGTAGTTCCAATTTCAATATGGTGAATTCTCGCCCATTCTTTCACAAATTCAAAATTGATTTGTATGAAAGCTGCTGGCATTTTCTGACCATCACCAATAACCATAATTTGTTCTATAAAACGGGATTGTTTCATCGCATTTTCTAATAATTGAGGAGAAATGTATTTTCCTCCAGAGGTTTTAAACATTTCCTTCTTGCGATCGGTAATTTTTAAGAAACCTTCGCTGTCAATTTCACCAATATCACCCGTGTGAAAATAACCATCTACAAGAACTTCATTGGTTTGTGCAGCATCTTTGTAATAGCCCAACATAATGTTTGGACCTTTGCATAAAATTTCGCCGTCATCAGCAATTTTCACTTCTACTTTATCGATTACTTTTCCGACTGTTCCTATTTTAAATCCGTGGTTCCTCATGTCATTTATAGCAATTAATGGCGAGGTTTCGGTTAAACCATATCCTTCCATAATTGTGATCTGGGCTGCTGCAAAAATCCGTGCTAAACGTAGCTGTAATGCGGCGCTTCCACAAGCAATGAGTTGTAAATTTCCACCAACACCTTCTTTCCATTTACTGAAAATAAGTTTTCTGGCGATTTTAAGTTGCAATTCATACCACCAACCGTTGGCACCATAGGGTTCGTAACGCATTCCGATTTCAATTGCCCAAAAGAAAAGTTTCTTTTTTAATCCAGTAAGTTCTGATCCTCGTGTGTGAATTTTATCATACACTTTTTCGAGAACCCTTGGAACACCGGTCATTAAATGCGGTTTTACTTCTTTGAGATTGTCTCCAATTTTGTCTAATGATTCTCCGAAATAAATAGAAATACTATAAAACTGACATAAGTACAAATAAAATCTTTCGAGGATATGACAAACGGGCAAATAACTCATTGTTCTGAAATTGCCTTCTGTATACGGAATTCTCATCGCTCCAGCAAATACATTAGACACAATATTTTGATGCGAAAGCATAACACCTTTTGGTTGTCCTGTAGTTCCAGAAGTATAAATAATGGTAGCTAAATCGTCGGTATGAATTTGATTTTTTCGGTCTTCAACCACATCTTGATTGCTTTGATCTTCCCCTAAAATTAATAATTCTTTCCAATTTTTACATCCATCAATATCATTAAAGGAATAAACTTCTTTGAGTGTTGGTACATTTTGTTTGATCAGATTTACTTTTCGCAACACTTCAGCATCAGAAACAAAACAATAAATTGATTCGCTATGATTGAGAACATACTCATAATCATTTTCAGAAATAGTTGGGTAAATAGGAATATTTTGAGCACCCGTTTGTAAAACACCAATATCAATAATATGCCATTCGGTTCTATTGGTAGATGAAATAACAGCAATCTTGTCATTTTTTTTGACTCCGAGTCGCAATAAAGCTCTCGAAATCGCATTGGCTTTGTCGATGTATTCTTGAGTCGATGTTTTTACCCAAACGCCATTGTATTTTGTTACTAAACAGTCAGTCAGGTTTTTTTTTTCTAACTGATAATATGGGAAATCAAAAAGGCGTGCGGTGTTAATCATTTAGTATAAATTTGAT
>JAYVFV010000247.1:0-7576 GCA_043772885.1 Flavobacteriales bacterium | reverse complement strand
TCCAGAAAATGCAAAAACACCTATCCAGGCATCAAGCATTGGCAAATTATCTTTGGCATCGAAAACAGCGTCCGCAGCAGCCGATAACATACTGTCTGCCAAAACCACTTTCATAAATAATCCTAGCGATAAAAGTAGTAAACCATCAAACATTTGCTTGCGCGAAGCAGAACGCTCTGTTTCAAATTGAGGCACCAATTGCGGTGGACGAACTATTGGTCCGGCTACTAAATGCGGAAAGAACGTAACGAATAATGAAAAATCCAACATCGATTTTACAGGTTCGCTTCTTTTTTTGTACATATCAATAGTGTAACAAAGTGTAGTAAAGGTGTAGAATGAAATTCCCGCAGGAAGTATTATACTGGGTGTAGCAGGATGGTAATCAAATCCTAATGCATTTGTTAACGCCACAAAATTCTCTAAAAGAAATGTACCATACTTAAAAAAGCAAAGCATTCCTAAATTACCAATAAGACTAAGTACCAAGAGTAGTTTTTTCTTATAGGGATTTTCCTGTGTGTACAAGGCGCGGCCGACATAAAAATCAACTACAGTCGAAAGCCATAATAATAAAATAAACGGCGGATTCCACGCTGCGTAAAAAATATAACTTGCCAACAGTAAGTTGACCTTCTTTATTCTCCATGAAATAGGCAGATTATGTAAAAATAACATAATGAGAAAAAAGGCAATGAAAGTATAGGAGTTGAATACCATAGCGTTATAATTTTTTTGAGTTAGTCAATTTCCAACCTTTGTCTTTTTCGAGGATTTCGATAAAATGTTTGGTAAATGTTATAGCATCTGGTCGAGTTAAATGAGAAAACTCTGGACATACAAAGTGATTAATCGTAGGATAATCAAGGAAATGTATTCCAGGACAATTGGTTACAGCAAGTAATTTATTCCAATATTTTTCTCTTGGAAATCCCATATTTTCACCTTGTAAATAGGGACCACTTGATGGCGTGCGCACAAAAAGTACTTCACCACCACGCGCTTTAATTTTATCGGTTGCTTTTTTTACGGATTCGAAAATGGCATTTAATTCTTTCTCCGACATTGGTGGAGCACCTTTACTTAAACTGGCAAAAAACTGCCAATTTCCCTTAACTTTATTGAGTTGATTGTTATCAGCGGCAAACTTAGAAGTCATGTATTCTTGTCGGTCAAAAGTGGTGCAGCTAAAGTCTATAGGGAAAGTAGGCATCATAAAAACCCCAGGTCGACTTGGAATTTCCAATGCATCCAATTGTCCGTTTAATGAAAAATAATCTTTGTCTAAAAAAACAAATTGCGATTCCAACGGTTTATTCAGAAAGAAACTTGCCTTTTGAGCAGGCGTTTCTTCATGGAAATACTTCACATATTTATGCGGAGTTTCAACATTTGGTGGCGCATTTGAAAAAAACAAACCTTCCGTTACATCAACAATGAGCCTCCCTTTAAAATTGGGATCATTGGCTAAATCTTCTAAAATAGGTCTTGGAGAAGCACCTTCAACAGCCAATTGAACAGCATGAATTGCGGTAATTTTTTCCCAAGTCGGAATATCCAAATCATATTTAATTCTTGAAGAGCCAATAAAGACAATTGTTTTATCACTTGGTTCATAAACCATTGCTCTAGAGTTAGACCATAAAGGTGGACCGTCATCATACGTTAGCGTTTCTCCATTTCTTCGTAATGAAATTTCCCAGAAAGCAACTACAGCAACTACAATAACTAATGTTAAAACTGCTGATTTTAAAAGTAATTTGTTTTCCATATTCAGTAATTAATAATTAAGTGTGTATTAAAAATAAATGATGATTTTTTCACACAACGCATTCAAAAATAGAATTTTAAACTATACATAAGGCGGAATACTCTTGTTAATTATTAACTGTTTTCTAGTTGAAATTTGTTTTGTAAATGGTGTAAAAATCAAAAAAAGGTTGTATAAACTGGTCTAAGAGACATTTTAAATACTATACAATTGATTGTAAAAGTGTTAACAAGTTGTCAGAATTAGAAGTATATTTACAATTCAATAAACATACTCTAAGTAATTTTAATAAATAAGCATTATGATACAATCTAAAGGATATGCAGCTACAGATGCAAAGACTAATTTGGCAGCGTGGAATTTCGAACGGCGCGAAGTAGGTCCACACGATGTGCAATTTGATATTCAATTTTGTGGCGTTTGTCACAGTGATTTACACCAACTGCGGAATGATTGGTTTGAAGGAATATTTCCTATGGTTCCAGGTCATGAAATTGTTGGAAAAGTAGTAAAGGTAGGAAGCCATGTTAAAAAGTTTAAAGTCGGTGATTTAGCAGGAACAGGATGTTTGGTAGATTCTTGTCGCAGCTGTGACAACTGTAAAGAAGGTTTAGAGCAGTTTTGCCTTGGTGGAATGTCGCCAACGTACAATGGTTTTGAACAAGATAAAACAACGCCAACGTATGGTGGTTATTCGAATAACATTGTAGTACATGAAGATTTTGTTTTACACGTTTCGGATAAATTAGATTTAGCTGCCGTTGCTCCGTTGCTTTGTGCCGGAATCACAACGTATTCGCCTTTGCGTCATTGGAAAGTCGGAAAAGGTCACAAATTAGCCGTTTTAGGTTTAGGTGGTTTAGGACACATGGCTGTAAAATTCGGAGTTTCTTTTGGAGCTGAAGTGACGATACTAAGTACTTCTGCAGGAAAAGAAGCCGATGCGAAAAAATTAGGAGCTCATAAATTTATTGTAACCAAAGATGAGAAACAACTGGAATCGGCAATGGGTTCTTTCGATTTTATTTTGGATACCGTTTCTGCACCTCACGATTTGAATATGTATATGTCATTATTGAAAACAGATGGCGTTCATATTTGCGTTGGACTTCCACCAACACCTTACGATGTACATGGGATGAGTTTGATAATGGGACGAAAAAGTTTGGTAGGTTCCTTAATTGGAGGCTTGCCAGAAACTCAAGAAATGCTAGATTACTGTGCCCAACACAACATCGTTTCCGAAATTGAAAAAATTGACATCAAAGACATAAACACTGCCTTCGACCGAATGGTAAAGGGCGATGTACGTTATCGATTTGTCATCGATATGGCTACATTATAATATTTAACATAGAAAATTAGAAACATCCTTTTCGTAAAGGATGTTTTTTTTTGAATAATTAGGTGCAATTAGTATTACGTTTAAAAGTAGAATACTATTTTTGTAGCACAACACAACAGCAATGTACAAACTTATAATTCGTCCCCTACTTTTTTGGTTTGACCCTGAAGAAGTCCACTATTTTACTTTTTCATTGATTCGTTTTTTGTCTAAAATTCCAGGTTTTTCTTGGCTTTTTAAATCACTTTATTTGGTGAATGACAAACGATTGGAAAGAGAAGTATTCGGATTAAAATTCAAAAATCCAGTCGGACTCGCAGCGGGTTTTGATAAAGATGCCAAGTTGTACCAAGAGTTATCCAATTTCGGATTCGGATTTATAGAAATCGGAACGCTTACACCAATCGGTCAGGAAGGAAATCCTAAAAAACGGTTGTTTCGACTTAAAGAAGACTCGGCAATTATCAACCGTATGGGATTCAATAACGGTGGCGTTAAAGAGGCTGTCGAACGATTAAAGAAAAACAACAACGTTTTAATAGGTGGCAACATCGGAAAAAACAAACGCACGCCAAATGAAAATGCCACTCAGGATTACGAAATCTGTTTCGAAGCGTTATTCGATTATGTCGATTATTTTGTAGTGAATGTGAGTTCGCCAAACACACCCAACCTTCGCGAACTGCAAGACAAAAAACCATTAACTGAGTTACTCCAAACCTTACAGAATAAAAATTCCGCAAAACCAAAACAAAAACCGATACTCTTAAAAATCGCTCCCGATTTAACCGACGAGCAATTACAAGACATCATCGATATCGTAAACGAAACCAAAATCGCAGGCATTATTGCCACCAACACGACCATTTCCCGTGAAGGTTTACAATCGGAAAACAAATCCGAAATGGGAGGTTTATCCGGAAAACCATTAACCCAACGCGCCACAGAAGTCATTCGGTTTCTTTCCCAAAAAAGTAACAACGCATTTCCTATTATTGGAGTAGGTGGAATCCATTCTGCTCAAGATGCTCTAGAAAAACTCGAAGCCGGAGCCAGTTTAATACAATTGTACACCGGATTTATTTACGAAGGACCACAATTGGTAAAAGATATCAATACTGCAATTCTCAAAAAATCTTCCTAACTTAGCCATACAAACTTAGCAACTCAGCCACTTGAACCAAAAAATCAAAATCATCGAATGTCCACGCGATGCCATGCAAGGCATCAAACCTTTCATTCCCACTGAGCGTAAGGTCGATTACATTCAGGCACTCCTTCGTGTCGGTTTTGATACCATCGATTTTGGAAGTTTTGTTTCGCCCAAAGCGATTCCACAAATGCAAGATACTGCTGAGGTTCTCGCACAATTGGATTTGTCTAAAACTACGAGTAAACTACTAGCCATTATAGCCAATACACAAGGCGCACTTGCCGCATCGCAATTTAAGGAAATCACTTATTTAGGATTTCCTTTTTCGATTTCCGAGAATTTTCAAATGCGGAATACGCACAAAACCATCGCCGAAAGTTTGGTAACCTTACAGGAAATCCTCGACATTGCTAATGCTACCAATAAAGAAGTGGTGACGTATATTTCGATGGGTTTCGGAAATCCATATGGCGATCCTTGGAATGTAGAAATTGTAGGCGAGTGGACCGAAAAACTAGCCAAAATGGGAGTGAAGATTCTATCCTTATCCGACACCATCGGAAGCTCTACTCCCGAAGTTATCAGCTATTTGTTTTCGAATTTAATTCCGAAATATCCCAACATCGAATTCGGCGCGCACCTGCACACGACTCCCGATAAATGGTACGAAAAAATCGATGCTGCTTACCAAGCGGGTTGCCGAAGATACGATGGCGCGATTCAGGGATTTGGAGGTTGTCCAATGGCGAAAGACGATTTAACAGGCAACATGCCCACCGAAAAAATGTTGTCGTATTTCACGACGGTCAAAGAAGATACAGGCACCAGCCCAATGAGTTTTGAAAGTGCGTACAACGTGGCTTCCCGATTGTTTGGCGAGTTTCATTAGAAGCTAATCCAGCTATCTATTTCAAGTTTTTTCATTCCAAACTATTTTTGAACGCTATAAAAAAGCTTCCGTTGGTCGCTTTTTTTCAGCACAAAAATTAGTTTTCCATTTCAAAAAGCTTTCCATTGCTATCTGGGCTAAGTCAGAAGTACGAAGTACGATATAGGAAGTACGAAGAATAGAAAAAACTTCGTATATAGTACTTCGTACTTCTAACTTTTACCTATATTTGCACGCAATTTAACTACAACTACAAATTGCAATGAAAGCACACACAACCAAAATCGTTGGCGAAGGTCTTACATACGACGACGTACTGCTTATCCCAAATTATTCCGAAGTTTTACCGCGAGAAGTCAACATCCAATCGAAAATATCGAGAAATATTACGTTGAATGTTCCCATCGTTTCTGCAGCTATGGATACCGTTACCGAAAGCGCTATGGCGATTGCAATGGCACAAGAAGGCGGAATCGGAGTGCTTCATAAAAACATGACGATTGAACAACAAGCAGCCAAAGTCCGCAAAGTAAAACGTGCCGAAAGCGGAATGATATTAGATCCTGTTACTTTACCTTTAACAGCTACCGTTGGGGATGCCAAAATGCTGATGAAAGAACACGGTATTGGTGGAATTCCGGTTGTTGATGAAAACGGAATATTAAAAGGAATTGTTACCAATAGGGATTTGCGTTTCGAAAAAATAAATGCACGTTCTATTTTAGAAGTAATGACTTCTAAAAACTTAGTTACTGCAGCTGTCGGAACTACATTACAAGAAGCAGAAGGTATTCTACAACAAAATAAAATTGAGAAACTACCTGTAGTTGACAGCAATTACAAACTCGCCGGATTAATTACTTTTAGAGATATCACCAAACTAACGCAAAAACCAAATGCCAATAAAGATAAATTCGGACGTTTGCGAGTGGCTGCTGCTATAGGTGTAACAGCCGATGCTCTCGAAAGAGCTTCCGCATTAGTAAACGCAGGAGTTGATGCAGTAATTATTGATACCGCTCACGGACATACCAAAAGTGTTGTTGATGTTTTGAAATTGGTAAAATCAAAATTCCCCAATTTAGATGTCATTGTTGGAAATATTGCCACTGCCGAAGCGGCTTTGTATTTGGTTGAAAACGGTGCCGATGGGGTAAAAGTCGGAATCGGACCAGGTTCAATTTGTACGACAAGAGTGATTGCCGGAGTTGGGTTTCCACAATTTTCTGCCGTTTTGGAAGTCGCTGCTGCTATAAAAGGAACTGGAGTTCCCGTTATTGCAGATGGCGGAATTCGCTACACAGGAGACATTCCCAAAGCGATTGCGGCCGGAGCCGATTGCGTAATGCTCGGTTCGCTTTTAGCAGGAACAAAAGAATCACCTGGAGAAACCATTATTTTTGAAGGAAGAAAATTCAAATCGTACCGCGGAATGGGTTCTATCGAAGCGATGGAAGATGGTTCGAAAGATCGCTATTTCCAAGATGTGGAAGACGATATTAAAAAGTTAGTTCCGGAAGGAATCGTTGGTCGTGTACCATACAAAGGCGAATTAAACGAAAGCATGCAGCAATTCGTTGGCGGTCTTCGTGCTGGAATGGGTTATTGCGGAGCGAAAGATATTCCAACTCTACAAGATACGGGTAGATTTGTTAGGATTACGGCAAGCGGAATTGGAGAAAGCCATCCACATAATGTGACGATTACTAAAGAAGCACCGAATTATTCGAGATAGTTTTGCTTAACCGCAAAGTGCGCATAGTTTTACGCAAGGTTCGCAAAGATTACATTGCGAACCTTGCGTTTTTTTTTCATTGCGTTCTTTGCGGTTAAATTTTATATTCCCAAATAATTACTAGGACTAATTTGCATTAATTCCACTTTGATTTCATCCGAAACTTTTAAAGTTTGAATGAAGTTGTGAATCGCTTCTTTATTGATAACCGTATTTGTTCGCGTTAAATCTTTCAAAGCTTCATACGGATTTGGATAACCTTCGCGACGCAAGATCGTTTGTATCGCTTCGGCAACAACAGCCCAGTTTTTTTCTAAATCTTCTGCAAATTTTGGTTTGTTTAACACCAATTTATTCAATCCTTTTAAAGTCGCCTCAAAGGCAATTAGTGTATGACCAATTGGCACTCCAATATTTCGTAAAACGGTGCTATCTGTTAAATCGCGTTGCAATCTCGACATTGGTAATTTGGTTGAAAGATGTTCGAAAATCGCATTGGCAATTCCAAGATTTCCTTCCGAGTTTTCAAAATCAATCGGATTTACTTTGTGTGGCATTGCCGACGATCCAATTTCTCCAGCTTTTATTTTTTGTTTGAAATAATCCATCGAAACGTACGTCCACATGTCTCTGTCCAAATCCATGACAATGGTATTAATACGTTTTAAGGCATCAAAAAAGGC
>JAYVFV010000246.1:0-2701 GCA_043772885.1 Flavobacteriales bacterium | reverse complement strand
ATTGTCTTGCAATTCCTTTGTCTTTAGTAATATTTTCGCTTTTTTCAACACTTGCAGACCAAAGCTTATCTGTTTGTGAAAATGATAAACTCGTAGTTGAAAAAACTACAATTAAAAGTAGATTTTTTTTCATTCTAATTGGGGATTTAATTAACATATCTATTTAGTCGTCAAATATATATATATAATTATTGATATGGAAAAAATCTAATATCAATATAAAGAAAATAGGATGTATTACAAAATTATCATGTTGAAAAAATTAATAAATACTAAAAATCTCACAAAAAATACTGCTGATTGGGTATTTTATATAGTTTATTTAATAAAGATTTATTGTATTTTTGAAACAACCTAATTCACTTTCACTTGAACAATTACCTGATATACCTTTCATTTGGAAATGACCATTATCATAGGGAAACGTTATTTTCACTGCTTTCTTTCTACAAATTCCATTCAGAAAAGGATCCAATTATTATTCTTATTTATACAGACACGCCTCTTTTTTTTAAAGAAATCCTACCTGCCACTGTTCAATATCGCATCATTAACACACAACAAATTAACGAATGGAAAGGTCCTTTAAACTATATCTACCGCCTTAAAACAAAAGTCTTACAAGAAGTTAGTGCTAACTACAAAGGAAATTTTCTTTTTGTTGATACCGATACCGTTTTTCTAAAAAATAGCACTTCTTTATTTAAAGATATTGAAGCTGGCGAATTACTACTCGATGCCAATGAAGGAAAACTAATTGATAATTCTGGCGGAATCGCCAAAAAAACCAAACGATTTCTAAAAAAACAAACTACTTTTTCAATTCCTTCCGATGAAAACACAATCACTTTAACGGATCAATTTGTGGTATGGAATTCAGGAACGATTGGCTTTACTAATGCTAACCAAAAAACACTACTATCGGTTGAAGAATTAATGGATTTACTCTATATAAAAAGTAAAATATTTATAGTCGAACAAATCGCTTTAAGTTATTATTTTCAAAAAATAAAAGAGCCAAAAGAAACTAAAAATTTCATTTATCACTATTGGGATTTTAAAGAGTTTCGAACGGTTTTAACTGATTTCTTTGACCACAATGCAACCAAAAATTTATCGGAATTGATTACGCAAATACATAAAATAAATCCGGATACTTTATCCATTGAAAAAAAGAAATATAAAAAATTATCTTTTTTTCAAAAACAATGGCGTAAAATTTCAATAGGAAGAAAATGGAAAATCCCCGATTATAATTTGAATTAATTTAATCCTTAAAATCAACATTTAAATCGTAAAAAATAACGCCATTTCAATTATCTTTGCGACTTCAATTATAAAAATTATGACCGAATTACGTACGATTATAGAACAAGCATGGGACAATCGTGCTTTATTACAAGAAGCAACTACAACCAAAGCGATTAGAGATGTTATTGATTTGTTAGATGCCGGAACACTGCGTGTTGCCGAACCTACATCCAATGGTTGGCAAGTAAACGAATGGGTGAAGAAAGCAGTGGTTATGTATTTTCCTATCCAAAAAATGGAAACTTGGGAAGCCGGAATTTTCGAATACCACGATAAAATGTTGTTAAAAACAGGTTATGCCGAAAAAGGAATCCGTGTTGTTCCTCCAGCAACGGCAAGATACGGTGCTTATATTTCGAAAGGTGTAATTTTGATGCCAAGTTATGTCAATATTGGTGCTTACGTAGACGAAGGCACCATGGTTGATACATGGGCTACAGTAGGAAGTTGTGCTCAAATTGGTAAAGACGTTCACCTAAGTGGTGGTGTCGGAATTGGTGGCGTGTTGGAACCATTACAAGCTGCTCCGGTTATCATCGAAGATGGTGCTTTTATTGGTTCGCGTTGCATTGTTGTTGAAGGTGTTCACATAGGTAAAGAAGCCGTTCTTGGCGCGAATGTTTGTTTGACCGCTTCTACAAAAATTATTGATGTTACTGGCGATACTCCAGTCGAAAGAAAAGGATATGTTCCGGCGCGTTCTGTGGTAATTCCGGGAAGTTACACCAAGCAATTCGCAGCTGGAGAATACCATGTACCCTGCGCTTTAATCATCGGTAAACGTAAACCATCAACCGATTTAAAAACGTCGTTGAATGAGGCGCTGAGAGAATATGATGTAGCGGTTTAATATAGTTTTCAGTCACAGTTTTCAGTCACTGGATACTGAGACAAAAAATCACTTCCCTATCTTTCTTTTAAGGTATTTTTTTTTGGTGATTTTTCTTTTGAATTGTGTGGATTTTTCCAAAAGAATTGCATGTAATTTTTCTTCCGATTGATTACTCAAACTCGCATATTTTTTCGCAACTATTTTGATCATCTGTTTGGACAACCACATCTTTTTAAAATTGTCCATTCGTTGTTCTATCATAAGGTTTTGAAATTGCATCCGATTTAAATCGACCAAATAAAAGTCGTACAAACCATTTCCTTTTTTTACGATTAATGTATTTCCTGGCGAATGATCTAAAAAGTGCACTCTCGCATCGTGCATTTTAAAAGTAAACTCGGTAAATTGTTCAATGATGATATCTCTTTCAGGAAATAACGGATTGTGAATTAACTCGCGAATCGTAAAATCATAATCAATTTGATGGCAGATGTAAAAACTATTTCCTAACAATCCGAATCTGTTTCGATCTTCGATACAAGCAATCGGAAACGGAGT
>JAYVFV010000245.1:0-7650 GCA_043772885.1 Flavobacteriales bacterium | reverse complement strand
ATTTCATCGGAATTCGTCAAAAAATGTTTTTATCACACAGCTACGATCATCGTGTTGTTGATGGTGCGTTAGGAGGAAGTTTTGTAAAAAGAGTCGCCGAATATTTAGAAGCTTTTGATGTGAATAGAGAATACTAAATCCTATATAATTATAAGTCAACCCTTTCCTAAACAGAGAGGGTTTTTTTGTGTTAAAAAGCAAAACTTTTCACAATATCCGATTAACGGTAACTACAAAATTTTATATTTGTTGGCATAATTATCAATAATGGAATTAAAACTCAACCGACCGATTTGCTTTTTCGACCTTGAAACAACTGGAATTGACGTTGCGAAAGACCGAATTGTAGAAATTTCTATCTTCAAAGTATTCCCAAACGGAAACAAAGAAAGCAAGACATGGTTGGTGAATCCTACTATTCCAATTCCACCACAGGCAACAGCAATTCACGGAATTTCTAATGAGAAAGTGGCGAACGAACCAACGTTTACGGCATTAGCATCACAAGTTCATAACATGATTAAGGATTCTGATTTGGCTGGATTTAATTCCGATCGATTTGATATTCCACTTTTAGCTGAAGAATTGCTTCGTGCTGAAGTCGATTTTGATATGAAGAATCGCGTTTCTGTCGATGTTCAAACTATTTTTCACAAGAAAGAAGAACGAACATTAAGCGCTGCATTAAAATTTTATTGTGGAAAAAGTTTGGAAAACGCACATTCTGCCGAAGCAGATACAATGGCAACTTACGAAATACTAAAAGCGCAATTAGATAGATATGGCGATTTAGAAAATGATATGAAATCGCTTTCCGAATTTACAACTAGAAAGAAATCGGTTGATTTCGCTGGATTTATAGCGCTAAATGATAAAGGCCAAGAAATTTTTACTTTTGGAAAAAACAAAAACCAACTTGTTGATGATATTTTAGATAAAGAACCAGGTTATTACGGTTGGATTCAAGGAGCTGATTTTCCGTTATACACTAAAAAAGTGTTAACAGGAATCAAATTAAGAAAATTGAATACTAAATAGTGATTTGTAATCAGTTTGAACACTGAACACTGAACACTGAACACTGAACACGTGAAGATAATCTGTATCGGTAGAAATTACGTCAAACACATCGAGGAACTTCAAAATGAACGTCCCGATGAACCTGTAGTTTTTATGAAACCAGATAGTGCCGTGTTGTTAAAACAACATCCGTTTGTGATTCCGGATTTTTCGTCAGACATCCATCACGAAGTCGAAATTTTAGTAAAAATCAATAAAGTAGGAAAATATATTGACGTCAAATTTGCCCATAAATACTATGATGAAATCGGATTAGGAATTGATTTTACCGCTCGTGATTTGCAAAATCAATTAAAAGAAAAAGGATTGCCTTGGGAGAAGGCCAAGAGTTTTGACGGTTCGGCGGTAATTGGTGACTTTTTACCAAAAAAACTTTTTAATTCATTAGAAAACATTAATTTTGAATTAAAGAAGAACGAAATAACCGTTCAAAAAGGAAATACAAAATACATGTTGTGGAAAATTGATGCGTTAATTGCTCATATTTCACAATATTTTACCTTAAAAATTGGCGACATTATTTTTACAGGAACTCCAGAAGGAGTAGCAATTGTAAAATCAAATGATGTTTTAGAAGGGTTTATAGAAGAAAAAAGAATGTTTAAAATACAAGTAAAATAATAATAATGGCATTAAACTATAATTTATCAAAAGTATACGCACTTTCAGACAATGATCCTGAATTTGTAAAGCAAATCATCTCGCTTTTTGTTACTGAAATTCCGCAAGATTTAAAGCAAATTGAATTAGGGATTAAAAACAAAGACCACAAATTGGCGTATGCCTACGCTCATAAAATAAAACCAACGCTCGATTTACTTGGATTATCGATGGCATACGAAGAAATTCTTCAAGTAGAAGCTTGGACAAAAATTGAAGGCAAGAAAAAAGAAATTGAAGCTACTTTTATTAGCATCCAAGATCAAGTAGACAAAGCAATAAAAGAAATCAAAAAAGATTTTGACGTGTAATTTTTATTACTATTTTTAACCTTAAAAGATAATAAAGAGCAGCTTACCAGTTTGCTCTTTTTTTTA
Organism: Flavobacteriales bacterium; assembly: GCA_043772885.1. Lineage (GTDB taxonomy): Bacteria > Bacteroidota > Bacteroidia > Flavobacteriales > Flavobacteriaceae > Flavobacterium. The sequence continues at coordinate 5,533 of JAYVFV010000245.1, read as the reverse complement.
CTTATGAAAAAGAAGCTATCCCTTTTTATTGCATTAATTGTTATGACGCTTTCGTTTGGACAGAAGAAATATTCTTTTGATTACATGATTGAGTATAATTACAAAACAGAACAAAGTGTTGTGACAAAGCAATTTATTTTAACCAATTCAATTGATGATTCATATATAATATATGCTACAGAAATTGGTAATGGAAACCTGAATGTATATTTTAGGGATTTCAAAGGAGTGAGGAGTTCCTTTGTGCTTAAAAAAACAGATCTGATTAAAGCTGAAACAATAACATTGGATTGCAACTTGGTTTATGAACAGGATTTCAAAAAAGAAGATGACTCTCGTAGATTTAGTTATGGAGTTAATAAAGATACCATTATAGAGAATCAGAACTATAAAATGTATACCTTAAAATTCAAAAAAAAATGGGAAGCCAAAAAGCATGGCAAAGGAACTATTTATTATATTGTTGAACCTAATACAGAATTCCATTTACCGCTTAACGTAGTTGTATTTGATCATACAGTTATCTTCGATAATCTTAAAATCCTTAACGGAATACCTAAAGAAGTTTTCACGATAGACAGAAAAAGCAATGAGAAAATCGTTTTTTACAAATTGTTAAGTTTAAAAAAAATCAATAAATATATAATTCTTCCTAAGGAATGTGATTTAACAATTCAAAAATAACATGAAAGCAACCATCGTAACCATTGGCGACGAAATTCTTATCGGACAAATTGTAGATACTAATTCGGGTTTTATTGCTAAATCTTTAGACAAAATCGGAATACAAATCACCGAAATGCTTTCCATATCGGATGACAAAAAACACATTTTATGTACGTTTGCTTCACTTCAAAACAAAGTCGATTTGGTGATTATTACGGGCGGACTCGGACCAACAAAAGACGATATTACCAAACATACTTTTTGTGATTATTTTGAAGATACTTTAGTAGAAAATCAAGACGTTTTATCGCATGTTACTGAAATGATAGAAGGATTTTACAAACGTCCCATTACGCAATTAAATAAAGATCAAGCTTTGGTTCCATCTAAATGCGAAGTGTTATTCAATAAAATGGGAACAGCTCCTGGAATGTGGATGAAAAAAGAAAACACCGTTTACATTTCGCTACCTGGAGTTCCGTATGAAATGAAATATTTAATAGAAGCAGTTATCGTTCCAAAAATCATAAAGGAATACGAGCGACCTTATATCATCCATAAAACCATTTTAACATACGGTCAAGGTGAAAGCATGGTTGCTGAACGAATTGAAAATTGGGAAAACAACCTTCCCAAATTCATAAAACTTGCCTATTTACCATCGCCGGGAAGAGTGCGATTACGATTATCGGCCAGAGGAACCAACAAAGAATTACTCGAAAAAACGATTCAAGAAAACGTACTATCGCTAACCAAAATCATCGGAGATATTATTGTCGGATTTGATGATGATGAAACAATCGAAGTGGTTTTAGGGCGATTACTAACACAGCACGGAAAAACCATTTCCACTGCCGAAAGTTGCACTGGCGGAAAAATAGCAGAACGGATAACTTCGGTTGCAGGTGCTTCGAATTATTTTAGAGGAAGCGTGGTGAGTTATGCAACAGATATTAAGATTTCTTTGCTTGGAGTCAATCCACAAACTATAAAAGAACACAGCGTTGTAAGCGCAGAAGTCGCAAAAGAAATGGCAATCGGAATCCAAAAACTAATGCAAACTGATTATGCCATTGCTACAACAGGAAATGCCGGACCAGCCAAAGGTGATGCCGATGCAACTATCGGAATCGTTTTTATAGCTATAGCAACACCTTGCGAAGTTATTTGTGAAGAATTTAATTTTGGACAACCGCGTGAAAAAGTGATAGATAGAGCTGTAAACAAATCATTTGAATTAGTAATGAAAGAAATTTTAAAAAATCTGTAATATTTATTTTGCTACTACAATTTATTTTCCGTAAGTTTGCACCCTTATTTAGAATAACGATAAAAGAAAAGTATAATGTCTAGAGTTTGTGACCTTACTGGTAAAAGAGCGATGGTAGGAAATAACGTTTCCCACGCGATGAATAAAACTAAAAGAAAATTTTCTGTAAACTTAGTTAAAAAACGTTTCTATCTTGCTGAAGAAGACAGATGGATTACTCTTAGAGTAGCAGCATCTACAATAAAAACAATCAATAAAAATGGATTGGCGGCTGTGTTAAAATCAGCAAAAGCTAACGGATTTATTAAATAATCTATCCTAAAAAAATAAAGCAAGATGGCAAAGAAAGGTAATAGAATTCAGGTAATTTTAGAGTGTACAGAGCACAAAACTACAGGTGTAGCAGGTACTTCTCGTTACATTACAACAAAAAATAAAAAAAATACTCCAGACAGATTAGAGATTAAAAAATTTAATCCAATCTTAAAGAGAATGACTGTTCATAAAGAAATTAAATAATTAGGAATTTTTTATAAATTCCATATGTTTCATTTGGGAATTGTAAAATAAAATTCAAATAACAATACATCATGGCAAAGAAAACCGTAGCAACATTACAAACAGCTTCTAAAAGATTAACCAAAGCAATAAAAATGGTTAAATCACCAAAAACAGGTGCTTACACATTCGTACAAAGCATCATGTCACCAGAAGATGTAGATACTTTCTTGAAAAAGAAATAATTCTAAAATAACTATATAGCTAAGCTACTTTCTTTCGGAAGTAGCTTTTTTATTTTATATTTGCAGCAATTCCGGCTTTACACTGCAAGTCCTCGTCTTTCAGGCAGCTTTTATAAAACCTACGTGGGCTTCCTTTAGTCGCCACATATGTTTTTAAAAGCAAGCCTTCAAAACTGCGGGCTTTCCGTTTCCATCCGGGCTAGGAAATTTGAAAATTAGGAAATTTGAAGATTTGAAAATGCCTGCTACTAAGCAAGACTATCTTCTTCGTGCAGTTCCCAATCTTCAAATTATCAAATTATCAAATTATCAAATTAATATGAGCTTTTTTAAAAAACTATTCTCCTCCGAAAAAAAGGAACCACAAATAACCGAAGAAGCTAAGGAAACTTTAGACAAAGGATTAGAAAAAACAAAAACATCTTTTTTTTCTAAACTCACCAAAGCCGTTGCAGGTAAATCAAAAGTAGATGAGGATGTTTTAGACAACCTTGAAGAAATTCTCGTTTCTTCTGACGTTGGCGTTAATACTACTTTAAAGATAATAAAACGTATTGAAGAACGTGTTGCCAACGATAAATACTTAGGTACTGACGAACTTAATAGTATCTTACGTGATGAAATCGCAGGACTCTTATCCGAAACGCAATCGGGTGAAGAAACCGAATTCACTATTCCAGCCAACAAAAAACCGTATGTCATTATGGTCGTTGGGGTCAATGGAGTAGGAAAAACCACTACGATTGGAAAACTTGCATTTCATTTCAAAAAAGCAGGTTACAATGTTGTTCTTGGTGCTGCCGATACGTTTCGTGCCGCGGCTATAGATCAATTGCAAATTTGGGCAGATAGAGTAGGCGTTCCTATCGTAAGACAACAAATGGGAAGCGATCCAGCATCTGTAGCTTTTGATACGTTGCAAAGCGCCTTGAGTCAAAATGCCGACGTTGTGATTATTGATACCGCAGGTCGTTTGCACAACAAAGTGGGTTTAATGAGCGAATTGACAAAAATAAAACGTGTCATGGAAAAAGTCGTTAACGACGCTCCACATGATGTACTTTTAGTACTTGATGGATCTACAGGGCAAAACGCATTTGAACAAGCTACGCAATTTACAGCCGCAACCGAAGTTTCATGCTTGGCAGTTACTAAATTAGACGGAACTGCAAAAGGAGGTGTTGTAATAGGAATATCCGATCAATTTCAAATTCCGGTGAAATATATCGGAGTAGGAGAAGGTTTAGAAGATCTTCAAGTATTTAATAAACACGAGTTTGTAGATAGTTTCTTTAAATAATCAGCTATGAAAAAATTCATATTGTTTTTTAAAAACGCATCACCAATAATTTTACTTTTAGTTAGTGTCGGTATCGGAATTCTAGCCAAACTAATCGAGAAAAAATTTACCGATATCGCCATGGGATTGCAAACCATTACTTTTATAATGTTTGTTTACGCCTTTATCAAATTCTTCGATTCGAAATTCAAATAATTACTTTATTAGTATAAAGCACTTATTTTTTGCCATAGTGTATCATCAAAATCCGAAAGTCCAAAACTAGAACTATCAGCGGCATCTCCCATTCTAATCACAACCATTTTTTTACTCGGAACTACATAAATTTTCTGATCGTCTTTACCCAATGCACAATACATATCGTTGGGAGCTGATGCTATTATACTTCCGTTAAATTGAAATTGGGTTTGTGGTAAATGATAAGTAGATTTTCCGTTTAACCACCACAAATAACCGTATGCTTGATTAATACTTTGCGATGTATTAGTAGCATTTGCATGATAATTTGAATTTATTATTTGAGTTTGATCCCATTTTCCATTATTCAAAGCTAATAATCCAAATCGCGCCATACTTCTGGTGTTGCTAAAATAGATGCTCAACCCAAAATTGGTACCCGTACCACTGTACCAAAATCCTGTTGTAGACATTCCGATTTTATCTCTCAATTTGGTATTAAAATAGGTGTTCCATGTTTGTCCACTCGCTTGGGCAACAACGTCTTGTAATTTTACATATACATTATGATATGCCCATCGGGTTCCCGCATCGGCTAGGTATTGCAAATTGGCTGGAGAAACATCATCGCCCAATGCATCATTTAAACCTGAATTCATGGATAATAAGTTTTTGCAAGTAATCAAATTTTCTTTAGCAGTAGGCGCACTCGTCCATCCTGTTCCCAAATAATCAGAAACTTTGTTATTGGTATTTATAAAACCTTCTTGTTCGGCAATTCCTGTAACCGTTGCCGTTAAAGTTTTTCCAGCACTATTCCATCTCCAAATGGAGTTTGCATTGTGACCATTAAAATAATTCTCCATAACAATTCGTCCATTTATTAAAATAATAAACGATTTGGTATTTTTTAATTGCAAATAATCTAGTAAAGGTTGTACTGCACTTTGATTCCATCCTAAACTTGAAATGCTTTTGGTTTCCCAAGTGGCACTGCCATCAGAAGGAGGAAAATACATTGCTTCTTGAACTGGAGTAGCAATAGCATCAGAATCAGAACTACATCCATAAATAAAAAATGAAAATGCGATTAGGTATACTATTTTTTTCATAAATCAAATTTTTCCCACTTTGACTTATAGATGTCTAAATGGTTTAGTCAAAAATACTTTTTTATTCCTAGAAATAAATTGTAATTTTAAATTTTATTTAAATTATGAGAAAAACGGTTTTGATTTTATTGGTTTTGGTTATGGTAACATCGTGCAAAAAGCCGATTACAGAAACAGCTATTAGCAAAATTAATGGGTATTGGGAAATTGAAAAAGTGATTTTAGCAGATGGAGAAACAAAGGAATATAAAGTCAATACAACCAT
>JAYVFV010000244.1:0-7653 GCA_043772885.1 Flavobacteriales bacterium | reverse complement strand
TCTGGATAGCCTTCATCATTTAAGTTTAAGATGTAATAGTATGTTGATTCGGAGGAAGTGTTTTCATCCAAACGATTACCTTCATTAGAATGACCGTTCCAGTTTTCGGTTTGGTTATTTCCTGTCCAAATTAACCTTCCCCAACGGTTGTACAAAATCAATTCGAAGTTTACAAAAATATTGCGTAATCCTTTAATGGTAAAGCTTTCATTGAATCCGTCGCCATTTGCCGAAATGAAATTATAGACTGTTGGCGGACAATTTTTTGACTTCAGTAAAAAGGAAGTCATACTAAAACAATAATCGTTTTCAATTCGGATAAAGATTTCTTTCGGAGTAGTAACAGCAATATAATTTGAAGTATTTAAAATAGCATTGATTTCATTTTCAGCATCCGTTTGGGAAGCATAAAAAGAAACAGCATCCGTTTGATCAACTCTTACCAAATCGCCATAATTAGAAAAATCAAACGTTGCTTGAGTAAACCCTTCATTACACGATTCCAATGATTCGAGTGTATTGAATTCGGGCGAAAACCATAACGAAATAGGAACCGAAAAACTGTTGTTGTTTTCAATTAATTCAAGTGCAATTCCCTGACCTGAACCATTGTCATCTACAACAAATTGAAGTGTAAAAGTAGCAGGAACAGTTGCCGGAATAGTAATGGTTATTTGACTATTCCAACTCCCACCAATTGGAATAATCGAAACAGTTTGAGTAGTTGTAATGAGTGTTCCATCGGCATAAATGGCTATCGGAATTCCGGCTATCAAATCGTTCGTAGCATTTAAATTAGAAACCGTAAAATCAACTGTCATCATTCTAGAATCGCAGTTTTGCGCTACGTTATTAATGACAACTGTAGCGTCGGGCAATTGGCTATTCAGTTTGGTTACCACAACATTTATTAATACGACATCTTGCCCAGAAGTCATCTGAATTAAAGCATTTGAATTTCCAACAGTCAAATTATTTTGAATGTTATACACATCCAAATCCATGTTGTATAACGTCGAACTTCCTGTAAAACTATTTGTTCCGTTAAACGCATTATTCACTGGATTTAATGGTGGATTGCTAAGTGGACTACCATTTATACTTAACGTTTCAGATACAGCAAGACCACTATCGCCTTCCCAAGCTACAAATCCGATTTCCGCACCAGCGGTATTAATCACATTCAAATTGTTCAATGTTATGGATAACGCAGGAGGAATGCCTTGTAAACCATCATAAATATTAATCTGATTTAACGGCAAACTAAGTTCACTATACACAATTACCAATGTCCAACCTGCAAAATTTGTTCGATTAGTACAATAGCCAGGAACGTCTAATAATGCTTGCGAAATATCCAAATCAGACAAAGTATAATCACCGTTTCCTGTGGTTGTTACTAAGGTCGTAACATCTGCGAAAGCGCTAAAATAAGGAAGTTGTGAATTTGGATTGGTAACCGAAAAATTTCTTTGTGCCGCAATATCAATTCCATTTAATTTTACAGTAGTATCACCAGTTCCAGAGCCAGAGCCAGCCCAATATAAATAAGCACTTATAATTTGTTGATTTAGATTCAATGATAAATTTGCTGTCGAGGAAGTAAGAAGTAAATCTTCACAACCAGCAGTTGTATTATTTTCTCCTGTATTCATTGTATTTCCAACAAAAATAAAATCATACCGACCATTAAATTGACTGTACAGCGTTACATTTTGTCCGAAAACGGGACATAATGCAAGTAGAAGTATACTAAAAATAAGGGTTTGGAGTTTTAATTTCACCGCAATTATTTTGATATAGAGTTTAAAATTAAGGAATTATTTTGGAATATAACTATTTTTGAAATGCATTTTAAGATACAACAGTTTTGCATATATTGAAATTAAGCGTTTTAAAAAATAAAAAATTAACCACATAGAAACATAGTAAATGAGGATAGATAGACCAATTCTTGGTTGAGCAGAGTTATGATTTGCTATATTAAAGCGAAGCGTCTTTATGAAATTCAAAAAAACTATGTCTCTATGTGGTCAAAAAATAATAGAAATTGAATTCCACCCAGCGGTTTAATAGAAAATAATTGTGTAATTTTCCAAAGTTTTAAAAATACGGAGTGAAACAATACCAAATTAAGATATATAATTCAAGTGATTTTGCACTTTGGAATGGCTTTATTGATAAAGCAAAGAATGCTACTTTCTTATTTCATCGCCATTTTATGGATTACCACAACGATCGTTTTGAAGATTTTTCTTTAATGGTTTTTGATAATGAAAAACTAGCGGCAATTTTACCAGCAAATAAAGTAGGAGATATTATTTTTTCACATCAGGGATTGACTTATGGCGGATTGGTTCTTCCTGAAAAAGCAAAATTAGGAGATGTTATTGAAATGATGAAATCGGTTTTGCAGTTTTTAAACGAAAATAAAATTAAAACGCTTCAAGTTAAAGTAATTCCGAGTATTTATAATTCTTTTTTTTCGGATGAAATAGAGCACATTATTTTTTTATTGAAAGCTAAAATTATACGTAAAGATGTCCTTTCAGTTATTGATTTAACAACGCCTTTTTTTATTACAAAAACCCGAAATGAGAGCATTAATAGAGGAAAAAAAAATAATTTGATAATTAAAGAAGAAACTAATTTTGAATTGTTTTGGAATCAGATTCTAATTCCGAATTTAAAACAAAAACACCAAGCAAAACCAGTGCACACTTTTGAGGAAATGGCCAATTTGCAAAACCATTTCCCCAAAAACATTAGTCATTTTAATGTCTATCATAACGATGAAATTGTTGCTGGAACTACGGTTTTTATTACCGATAAAGTGGCACATCCGCAATACATTTCTGGTAACGAAAAGAAAAACGAATTGGGAAGCCTCGATTATTTATACCATCATTTAATTACCGAAGTGTTTGCTGATAAAAACTACTTCGATTTTGGTCCGTCGCATGAAGAAAACGGTATGAAAATCAACGAAGGAATTTTGTTTTGGAAAGAAAGCTTTGGAGCCAAAACAACGATTCAAAGTTATTATGAAGTCGAAACTGCTAATTATAATTTACTTGACGCCATTTTGATATGATAAAATTCCTCGACTTACAAAAAATAAATGCTGTGTATCAAGAGCAATTTCAAGAAAAAATGAAGTTGGTTTTAGACAATGGCTGGTTTGTTTTAGGAAATGAAGTCAAGCAATTTGAAGCAGCTTTTGCCACTTATTGCGGAGCAAAACATTGCATTGGTGTTGCCAATGGATTGGATGCTATGGTTCTTATTTTTAAAGGATACATCGAATTGGGAAAACTCCAAAAAGGCGACGAAGTTATCGTTCCGGCAAACACGTATATAGCCACAATTCTAGCTATTTTACAAGCCGATTTAGTTCCGGTTTTGGTCGAACCAAAATTAGAAACATTCAATATCAATCCCGATTTAATTGCAGCAAAAATCACTTCCAAAACCAAAGCTATTTTAGTAGTGCATTTGTATGGTCAATTAGCCGAAATGGATGCAATAAACTCCATTGCTAAACTCCATAATTTATTGGTTGTTGAAGATGCAGCGCAATCTCACGGAGCCAGTAATCAGTGCTCAGTGTTCAGTGCTCAGTCAACCGACAACCGACAACCGACAACCGACAACAGTAGTTCAACCCAAGCTTACAGCTTTTATCCAGGGAAAAATCTAGGTGCTTTGGGCGATGGTGGAGCGATTGTTACTAACGATGACAACTTGGCAAAAGTGTTGTTTTCATTGCGAAATTACGGTTCGAATACCAAATACTACAACGAATATCTTGGCGTAAATTCGCGATTAGACGAACTTCAAGCGGCTTTTTTAAACGTGAAATTACCGCATTTGGATGCCGATAACGAAAAGAGAAGAGCCATTGCCCAACGTTATTTATCCGAAATAAAAAATGTTAGAATTGCTTTACCTACCGTGTCATTACCAGAAGCGAAGCAATCCAATAATCATGTGTTTCATTTGTTTGTTATACGAACTCGAAACAGAGAACATTTACAAACGTATTTAAAACAACATGAAATTGAAACCTTGATTCATTATCCAATTCCACCTCATAAGCAAAAAGCACTTAAAAACTGGAATGACTTATCATTTCCAATTACAGAAAAAATTCATAATGAAGTGTTGAGTTTGCCTATAAGTCCAATAATGACAACTGAAGAAGTCGATTTTGTCATAAAAACTCTAAATCAATATTAGTATGATTACTATATTAAAAAGATTTTTATTTATAAAGCTCAGAATTTGGAAATATAATTTTCTATCAGACTGTAAGAATGTTATTGGAAAACCAAATTTGTATGTGCCGCTTTTGCTGAATGGTAAAGGGAAAATTCAATTTGGAAATAATGTCCAAAACGGAGTAACAGCAGCCCATTTTACGTATTCAACCTACAACTATATATTTGCTATGGAAGAAGACACCGAAGTAATAATCGGTAATAATGTTGTTTTAGCAAACGGTGCGACAATTCAAGCCGCTTCAAAAATCACTATTGAAGATAATGTTATGATAGGCATAAATTGTTTTCTTGTTGATACCGATGGTCACGATCTTGATCCTGAAAAAAGGATGACTGGCGAACCAAAATCGGGAAATATAACCATTAAGAAAAATGCGGTTGTTTTTTATAATTCTGTTGTATTAAAAGGAGTAACCATTGGTGAGAATTCAGTTATTGGTTGTTGTTCCGTTGTTACGAAAGATATTCCCGCCAATGTTTTTGCTGCTGGTAATCCAGCTAAAGTGATTCGAAATTTATAGTTTGAAAATTCTAAAACAAAATAAATTACTCAAAGTCTTGTCGCTGAATTCTATTTCGGTTGCAGTTAGTTTTGTTTTAGGAATTATTTCAACCAAAATTATCTCCCATTTTTTAGGCACTTCGGGAATGGCATTGATGGGAAGTTTTAGAAACTTTTCTACGATGTTAAAATCGATAGCAACATTAGGAATAAGTAATTCGGTTGTGAAATTAGTGGTCGAAAATAAGCAAGATAAACGCGAACTTTCGATTATTTATTCTACTTTTTTCTGGTTGTTTTTAATCGTTTCAATAGTTTTTGGATGCGCCACTTTACTCTTAGCAAAACCTATTTCACAGCTGTTATTCTTTACGGATGTTTATTTTATTCCGATACAATTTTTCGGACTCTTATTGCCTTTGATGATTATCAATACCTTTTGGATGGCGATATACAATGGATTGGAAAAATTTAAACGAATTATTTATATCCAAATTGTTTCTAATGTATTGGTGTTCGGATTAACTGCTTTGTTGATTTGGAAACGCAATATTCTTGGGGGACTTTTATCGGTTGCGATTGGCGAAATTTTGATGGTCTTGGTTACGTTCTTATATGTTCGAAAAGACAGTTCTTTTTTTCAATTTGATTTGCACAAAATCATTAGTAAAAAGTACACCACTATTATTAAAAACTTCTCGATTATGGCATTGTTAAGTGCTGTTATCGCTCCGTTAACGTTAATTTTTATTCGAAATACTATTGTAGCAACACATTCGATTCAAGAAGCAGGAATTTGGGATGCTATTAACCGATTGTCGGGCTTTTACATGTTGTTTTTTAGTTCAGGATTGTCGATGTATTACATGCCAAAGTTAGCTTCTTTGCAAACGGATGCCGAATTTAAAATGGAATTGAAATCTTATTTTAAAACCTTAGTTCCATTGTTTTTAGTAATGTTGATAATCATCTTTATTGGCAAAGTACTAATTGTAAAAATGGCCTTTACCAATGAGTTTTCCGCTGTAAAAGAAGTATTAATTTGGCAATTATTAGGAGACTTTTTTAAAGTAATGACCTTAGCTTTTGGTTTTCAAATTGTGGTAAAAACAATGATGAAACGCTATTTTATTGGGGAGATAGTTTTTAATTTATCGTACTTCTTACTTTCTTTTTATCTGATGAAATACAATGGGGTTGAAGGCGTTTTACAAGCCTATTTCTACTCCTGTGTAATTTGTTTTGTGTTGGTTCTAGTAATGTTTAGGAAGCTTTTTTTTAAACATTATTAGCCGTTATAAATTGATAATTACCAATTGTAAAGCTTTCTGTTTAGTAATACTGCTTCACCAGTTATTTTTAGTTCTCCCGTTTCTTTTTCATAAATCTCGTTGAGATACAACACCCTGTTTTTGTCGGGAAAAAGTTGTTGGGTTGTAAAAACCGCTGTGTATGCTACGCCGGTAAAAATCGGTTTTATATAGTTGGCGTTTTGACTAATTAATAAGTGTCCGTCAGGATATAAAAGCGTTCCATATACTTTAGAAAACACGCTGATACTATAATATCCATGAACAATACAACGTCCAAATTGGGTGTGTTTTGAATAGCTTTCTGATACGTGAATTGGATTAACATCTCCAGAAATTTTGGCGTAGATGTGAATTTCTTCGTCTGTAAAAGTAAAATCGTATTTGAAAATATCATTGATTTGGGGTGTCTTCATTATATTTTTTTAAGTAAATGCGAATGTAATTATTTTATATCGTTTGATAATTTATTTTGCTTAGTTTTTATAAATGCTATAATACTCCGTTACGTAAAATGGCTTTTTAAATTTTGTTTTATTGCATTCTTTTTTGATAATAATATAATCAAAATTGGAAACCGTATCCGCATCCAAATTTACATTTGAAATTTCCTTTATTTCGTATTCTTTATATCCTTTTGTAATGAGTTCGAAATGCAGATTATAATAAAGTAGCGACTCATCAAACAGGTATTTTTTATTGCCAATTATTTTTTTGATAATAGTGTCAGAAGTAATGTTTATCGCCGCATCCTTGTTTTCATAATCATAAATTTTCCGTTCAAAATCTAACAACAGAGCGCCTTGCATCAAAAGTAAAGCAGGAAGAAGGACTTTATAATTTAGTTTGTTAATTGCATTGTTGAAAGCCAGACAAATCAAAATAACAATCACAAAAGAGTAATAACAAAATACTCTTGGAAACGGAATCACACAATGAATACTCAATAAAACAATTGGAGCAAATAGGAAAACTAACGCCAATCGTTTGGTGATTTTATCGGTAATGTTGCGAAGTTTATAAGCAACAAGCAAAAGTAAGCCAAGCACTACGAACCAACGAATTCCAGTAATTTCCTGAAGTGTTAGTAGTGAAAACTTCGGTAGTGATTTAATGGTTGTTAAAAAACCAATTGGTTTCACATACGGATTGTTGGCGAGTGCGCCAATTCCTTCATTATAAACTATTGGAAAGTATAAAATCGCAACAGCCAAAAGAATGATTCCATTGGCAACAACTTGCTTCAAAATGGATTTGTGCTGAAACAGCAACAAGAAAAAATTTAATGTCAGAAAAGGATATAAAAAGGAAGGCATGGTGTAAAATCCGAGTACAGAAGAAATGCAAAAAACACTCCAGTTTTTAAAGGCATTTCCCCCTTTAATAAGATTGAAAACACAAAACAGATTGATGAGAAAAAACAAATTTATAAGTGCATAACCTCTCGACATATAGCTGTAGTAAATCGTCATAAAAAGCATCGATGTAATGGCAACAACAGCTAGTGCCATTTTTTTATTGAAATGCTTTGTAATGAATTTATATAGCACCAACAGTG
>JAYVFV010000243.1:0-7692 GCA_043772885.1 Flavobacteriales bacterium | reverse complement strand
GATTTGGTCACTCCGGTTTGTCCTAAGACAACTGCTTTGGTTCCGATGGTAATTCCGCTTGTAGTTCCAACTTGTCCCCAAAGCGTTACTTCGTCTTCGATGATAACACAACCTGCAATTCCGGTTTGAGATGCGATTAAACATTTCTTACCAATTACGGTGTCGTGTCCAACATGGACTTGGTTATCCAATTTTGTTCCTTCCCCAATTGTGGTATCTCCAGTAACACCTTTATCGATGGTACACAACGCTCCTATTCCAACATTATCTTCAATAACAACTCTTCCTCCAGATAATAATTGGTCAAAACCTTCGGGACGTTTTTTATAATAAAAGGCATCGGCGCCAAGAATTGTTCCTGCGTGAATAATTACATTATCACCAATAACAGTGTTGTCGTAAATTGTAACATTTGGATGGATCAAACAATTGGTTCCAATAGTTACATTGTGTCCGATAAAACAATTCGGTTGAATTTGAGTTCCGACTCCAATTTTGGCAGAAGTTGCAATAGCAACATTTGCAAATTGAAACGGTCTAAAATGTTTGGTTAACGTATTAAAATCCCGAAAAGGATCGTTTGAAATGAGCAATGCTTTTCCGTCAGGACAATCCACTTCTTTGTTAATTAAAACAATAGTAGCAGCCGACAGAAGTGCTTTGTCATAATATTTTGGATGATCAACAAAAACAATATCACCAGGTTCAACGACATGAATTTCATTCATACCTAAAACTGGAAAATCATCGTTACCAATATAATGGCAATCGATGATTTTTGAGATTTCTTTGAGTGTATGTGTTTTTGGAAACTTCATTAGTTATTTGTTTCAAGTTTAAAGTTTAAAGTTTCAGGATAATTGATAAAAACCTGAAACTTGAAACTTTAAACAAATTTATTCCTTAACGCGCTCCATGTAGGAACCTGTAGCGGTATCAATTTTAATTTTATCGCCTTCATTGATGAATAAAGGTACGTTTACAGAAGCTCCGGTTTCAACTTTTGCTGGTTTTGTAGCGTTGGTTGCGGTATTTCCTTTTACACCTGGCTCGGCATAAGTTACTTCTAGAATTACAGAAGCTGGCATATCGACAGATAAAGGTAACTCTGTTTCGGCATTGATAATTACTTTTACAGTTGTTCCTTCTTTAAGTAAATCGGGTGCATCAAGTATTGCTTTATTCAATTGAATTTGTTCGTAACTCTCAACGTGCATAAAGTTGAATAAATCGCCTTCGGCATATAAATATTGATATTCATGAGTTTCAACACGAACTTCATCTATTTTATGTCCTGCAGAAAACGTATTGTCTAATACTTTTCCATTGGTTAAACTTCGTAATTTAGTTCTAACGAATGCTGGACCTTTACCTGGTTTTACATGAAGGAATTCAATTATTTTATAGATGTCGTGATTGTATTTAATACATAATCCGTTTCTAATATCTGATGTACTTGCCATTTTTGAGTGTATTTGTGTATTTGGTTATTTGATTAATTTCCTCCAGAATATCCTTTCATGATTCCACGGGACGAATTTCTGATAAAGTCTAATATTTCATCACGTTCTGTTGATGCTGACATTTCGGCTTCTATGATTCCAACTGCTTGTGACGTATTGTAATTTTTTTGGTATAATATTCTGTAAATTTCTTGAATTTCTCTGATTTTTTCTGTGGTGAATCCTCTTCTTCGTAATCCAACCGAATTGATTCCAACATACGAAAGTGGCTCTTTTGCGGCTTTTGTAAATGGAGGAACGTCTTTACGCACTAGCGAACCACCTGAAATCATAGCATGATCTCCAATATGAATAAATTGATGTACAGCTGCTAAACCTCCAATAATCGCGTAATCACCAACAATTACGTGTCCGGCCAACGCGACACCATTTACAATGATAGCGTTATCGCCAATATGACAATCGTGCGCAATGTGAGCTGTTGCCATAATGAGACAATTTTTTCCGATTTTGGTTTGTCCTGAAGCTATGGTTCCTCTATTGATAGTTACACATTCTCTAACCGTAGTGTTATCGCCAATAATAGCTAATGAGTCTTCACCACCAAACTTTAAATCTTGTGGTACTGCAGAAATTACAGCACCCGGGAAAATACTACAATTTTTACCAATTCGTGCACCTTCCATTATGGTTACATTAGAACCTATCCAAGTTCCATCTCCAATTTCGACATTATTATGAATGGTTGTAAAAGGTTCAATTACGACATTTTTCGCGATTTTTGCACCGGGATGAACGTAAGCTAATGGTTGATTCATATTTTTATGTTGATTTACTGAGTCAGTTCGCTGTGCTCGTGTGTTAATTTGGTTATTTGTTAATTTGGATGACAAATCAACAACTAATCAAAATCTATTGTTTTTTAGCAATTTGCGCCATTAATTCTGCTTCTGCTACTAATTTTCCGTTGGCATAGGCATGTGCTTGCATGTGACAAATTCCTCTTCTAATAGAAGTTATTAATTCACATTTAAAAATTAAAGTATCACCAGGAAGCACTTTTTGTTTGAATTTCACATTATCAATTTTCATAAAAAAAGTAAGGTAATTTTCTGGATCAGGAACGGTACTAAGCACCAAAATTCCTCCCGTTTGCGCCATAGCTTCAACGATAATTACGCCTGGCATTACGGGTGCTTCTGGAAAATGGCCCACAAAAAAACCTTCATTCATGGTCACATTTTTCATTCCGACTACATGGCTGTCCGACATTTCAATTATCCTATCAATAAATAAAAAGGGTGGTCTATGTGGTAAAATACTCATTATTTTATGAATATCCATCAATGGTTCTTTATGCAAATCATATGTTGGCACTTGGTTTCTTTGCTCAATTTTAATGATTTTAGACATTTTTTTAGCAAATTGTGTGTTGACAAAATGACCAGGTTTATTTGCAATAACTTTTCCTTTGATGCGAATACCGATTAAAGCTAAATCGCCAACAACGTCTAATAATTTATGTCGGGCTGCTTCATTAGGATAGTGTAACGTTAAGTTATCTAAAATTCCGTTTGGCTTTACAGAAATATTATCTTTTCCAAAAGCCACTTTTAAATTTTCCATAGTAGATTTAGAAATTTCTTTATCGACATAAACAATGGCATTATTCAAATCGCCTCCTTTTATCAATCCTTCGTCGAGTAACGTTTCTAATTCATGTAAAAAACTAAAAGTTCTTGAGTTTGCAATTTCCGTTTTAAACTCGGAAATATTTTTCATAGTTGCATTTTGAGTGCCTAATACTTTGGTTCCGAAATCAACCATTGCCGTAACTTGATAATCATCGGCAGGCATTACTAATATTTCACTACCCGAAGCTTCATCAATAAATGAAATCACTTCTTTAACCACATAATAACATCGTTCAGCATCTTGTTCTTCAACTCCTGCTTTTTCAATTGCTTCCACAAAATACTTTGATGAACCGTCCATTATAGGTGGCTCTGATTCATTAAGTTCGATGATTACATTATCAATATCACATCCAACAAAGGCAGCTAAAACATGTTCTGAAGTTTGGATTTTAACACCCAATTTTTCAAGGTTAGTTCCTCTTTGCGTATTCACCACATAATTGGCATCAGCTTCGATTATCGGACTTCCTTCAAGATCAACACGAACAAATGTATAACCATTATTAACAGGAGCAGGTTTAAATGTCATGTGCACTTCTTTACCAGTATGAAGTCCAACACCTGTTAATGAAATTTCGTTTTTGATGGTCTTTTGTTTAACCATAATAAAGTATTTATTTAAAGTATTTCTATTCTGTTTTTTTCTTTAATTCTTCAATATCCGCAACAATTTTAGGCAAATTTCTAAAATGTACATACGATTTATTCCAATCTCCATAATTAAATGAAGGTGAACCTTGTAATGTATCGCCGTCTTTGGCATTTTTTCCAACGCCTGATTGTGCTTGTATGCGCACATTATCGCCAATAATTATATGACCTGCAAATCCAACTTGTCCGCCAATCAAACAATTTTTACCAATTTTAGTAGAACCTGCAATTCCAGTTTGAGCAGCAATTACAGTGTTTTCACCAATTTCAACGTTGTGGGCAATTTGTATTTGATTGTCTAATTTTACTCCTTTTCGGATAATTGTCGAACCTAAAGTTGCTCTATCGATGGTAGTACAAGCGCCAATTTCGACATTGTCTTCGAGAATTACATTTCCAATTTGAGGGACTTTACTATACGAACCATCTTCTGTTGGTGCAAAACCAAAACCGTCAGATCCGATAATTGTTCCTGAATGAATGGTACAGTTGGCTCCGATTTCTGTTTCTGAATAAATTCGTACTCCAGCAAAAAACACGCAGTTATCACCGATAGTTACATTATCACCAATAAAAGTATTCGGATATATTTTAACGTTATTTCCGATTTTCACATTTTTTCCAACGTAGCAAAAACTACCCAAATACATATTTTCTCCATATTCGACATTTTCAGAAATAACAGAAGGTTGTTCTATTCCTGATTTCATCAACTTCACCTGATTGTAATATTCCAAAAGTTTTGAAAAAGATTTGTAAGCATCTTCCACTTTAATTAAAGTAGTGATAACTTCTTGTTCTGGCTTAAAAGATTTGTTTACAATTGTAATGGTAGCTTGCGTTGAGTAGATAAAACTTTGGTATTTTGGATTGGCTAAAAAAGTAAGAGAACCTGATGTTCCCTCTTCAATTTTTGCTAATTTAAAGACTTCGGCATTTGGGTTACCAACTACTTCACCTTCTAGAATACCTGCAATTTGTTCGGCTGTAAATTTCATCGTTGCAAAAATATAAAATTAAATTAATACTTAAGCATCAATAAGTACTTTTGGGTAACATATAAAATATTTGGTAACTAGTTTTGATAGCGCTTTTAAATACATTTGATCGGACGCTTCGACCACATCTTCAATGGTTTTGTCTTTTTTCAAGATTCGAATTGGCTCATCCGATTTGCTGTACGCTTGGTTTTTCAACTTCCCTTTAAATATAAAATAACTAATTTCCTTATCGGATAAAGAATGTAACTTACTAAATTTTTCTTTCAACGCTAAAAGTTTCTCTTTTTGAGGTTTATCTTCTGTTATCTGAATTTTTAATAAATCTCTTTCTAGTATCATTTTGCATAACGAACTCAATACAAAATCATCATTGAATTGCCATTCTTTCAATGCTCCCATAATATCATAATCATCTAAATAGGCGAATGTTTGTAGCGTTTTTGCATCAAAATTTTCTAAATTAACTTTATTTTTTAAAAAGTACAATAGCGGTTGACTGCAGTTTAAATGGATATCTAATTGCGTTAATTCTTTTGCGCGTTTGAGTATTTTTGTCAAAATAATTTCGGAGACAACACTTGTTTTGTGCAAATACGTTTGCCAATACATTAATCTTCTCGCCATCAAAAAATTTTCTACCGAATAGATTCCCTTTTCTTCAATAACTAAAAAATCATCCTGAACATTCATCATTTGTATCAATCGGTCGCTGTTGATGTTTCCTTCAGCAACGCCGCTATAAAAACTATCTCTTTTAAGATAATCCATTCTGTCCATGTCCAACTGACTGGAAATAAGTTGGTACATGAATTTTTTAGGGTATTCTCCTTTGAAAATTTGAATTGCCAAAGTCAGTTCTCCATTAAATTCAACATTTAGCTGATTCATGAAAAGCAACGAAATTTCTTCATGATGCACCTCTTCAACAATACTATGTTCCATTGCGTGACTAAAAGGACCGTGACCAATATCGTGAAGCAATATGGCAATTAAAAGTGCGTATTCTTCGTCTTTAGTTATTACTACTCCTTTAGATAGCAGTGTTTGGATGGCTTTCTGCATAATGTGCATAGAACCCAAAGCATGATGAAAACGAGTATGATGTGCACCAGGATACACCAAATACGACAATCCCATTTGGGAAATTCGGCGTAATCGTTGAAAATAGGGATGTTGAATTAAATCGTAAATTAAAGAATTTGGTATGGTAATAAATCCATAAATTGGATCATTAACTATTTTAAGTTTATTAATTGGATTCACAATTGGCAAC
Source organism: Flavobacteriales bacterium (assembly GCA_043772885.1). Taxonomy (GTDB): domain Bacteria; phylum Bacteroidota; class Bacteroidia; order Flavobacteriales; family Flavobacteriaceae; genus Flavobacterium. The sequence continues at coordinate 1,607 of JAYVFV010000243.1, read as the reverse complement.
GATTTATTTCATTTCCACAAATATAGGAAAATAATCGTTTTAGCAATGTTATGGCTTATCGATTATGGCGTCTTGAATAATCTTTTGAATGTCTTCACGGATGTTTTCCTTCGACAAGGTATTAGGTGCATTCGAATCGGGGAAAGTCCTGTTGGATAAAAACACATAAATCAGTTCGGTTTCTGGATCTGCCCAAGCCATTGTTCCTGTAAAACCAGTATGTCCGAAACTCGATTTGGAAACGCAACCACAAGTTGGGCCTTCTTTAACCAATTGTGTTTTGTCAAAACCTAAACCTCTTCTATTTCCTTCGAGGCAAAAGTGACACGTATTGAACGTATCAAAAGTGGCTTCTGAAAAATAAGAATTGCCACCATAATTTCCTTTTTGAAGAAAGAGTTGCATCATTTTAGCAATGTCCATTGTATTGGAAAAAATGCCAGCATGACCAGCTATTCCACCTTCCATAGCGGCTTCCATATCGTGAACATAACCTTGAATTGTTGCATGTCGGAAGTAGTTATCTATTTCTGTTGGAGGAATTTTTGCCATATCAAATTTACGCAACGGATTGTACATCGTAAGATTCATTCCCATTGGCTGAAAGAAATTTTGAGTACTTAAAACATCGAGTGGTTTTGCAGTTATGTTTTCTAAATATTTTTTTAAGATGATAAAGGTAAAATCGCTGTATTTGTATTCTTTCTTATCGAGTAATTTACTGTCGATGATTTGTTTCATTATCGAATCTTGATAATCGTTTCGGATGAATAAATTTTCAGTAACTTGCTTTGAGAAATCGTCAGAATACGTTTTTCTATAGTACTTTTCTAACGGATTTTTTACACTATCCAACGTTACTTTGTAAAACGGAATCCACGCTTGAAGTCGTCCATAATGCGATAACAATTCTTTAAAAGTAATATCTTGTTTGTTAGAATTTTTAAACTGCGGCAACATATCACCCAATTTAGAATCTAAATTTACCACTTTTTCATTATACAATTGCATTACATTTGGTAAAGTAGCCACCATTTTGGTTACCGATGCAACATCATAAATATCAGAGTTTTTAACAGCCGTAACTTTGTCGTACGTGTGATAACCAAACGATTTTTGATAAATAACTTTTCCTTTTCGAGCCACTAATATTTGCATTCCAGGTGTCATTTTACCATCAATAGCTTTGTTTGCTAATTTTTCGATTGTGGCTAATTTATCCGAACTCATACCCACATTTTCGGGAGATGTGAATCCCAATACATTCAATTTTTCAGTAGCTAATCCGTCATTGACTTTGAAAGTATCGTTGATAGAAACAGGTAATTTTCCTTTAGCGTCAATGGCTCCGAAAAGTAATTCAGCTGAAACTTCTTGTGCAATGTCGCCATTTTGATATGAAACGACAAGTCCTTCGATAGCATCAAAAGTGGTAATTGGCATTAACGAATACGCTTTGGTAAAGCTATCCAAAATAACTTTATTGTTTTTGGCAATTTCTTGTAAACGTAGCAACTCAACATCTGTAAAATCATGCTTTTTCCAAGCTTTATCCGATTTATGAAAACCAACAATAACCAAGTCGTATTTTTTTAATTCTACATTTA
>JAYVFV010000242.1:0-25060 GCA_043772885.1 Flavobacteriales bacterium | reverse complement strand
TTTTTTTGCCAAAATAATATCACAAACTTTATTAGATTCGTCTTTGTAGCTATATCCAATATGTGACAAACAAATTACAAGGTCGCATTTTTTTTCGTGTTTTAATAGGTGAGCCATATCTGTAGCCACTTCTATAGGATCATTGTAAATGGTTTCTTTGCAATTCTTTTTATCAACCAAACCATCTAATTGTATTCCTAAACCAAAAACACCAATTTTCACACCATCAACAAACATGATTTTATAAGGTTTAATATAGCCATCTAAAATGGTATTTTTAAAATCGTAATTGGCAGAAACAAAATCGAATTTTGCATGTGGTAATTGCGCTAGTAATCCTTCTATTCCATTATCAAAATCATGATTCCCGATAGTTGCAATATCGTATTGCATCATGCTCATCAATTTAAATTCTAATTCGCCTCCATAATAATTAAAATACGGAGTTCCTTGAAAAATGTCTCCAGCATCAAGTAACACTACATTTGGATTTTCTATACGGATAGTTTCAATTAAAGACGCTCTTCTAACAACGCCACCCATGTTTGGGTTTTTGGGATGATTCGCAGGAAACGGATCGATATAACTATGAACATCATTAGTATGAAGTATAGTAATGTGTTTGGTTTCAATAGTTTTAAAACTGCTTAATGGTAACCCGCCAAGCGTTAAAAAAACGGAACTCGCTGCTGTATTTTTTATAAAATCCCTTCTTTTCATAGTAGTTATTCTTTAGTGATTCTAATGTCATTATTGATTTTCAACGTATCGATCTCCTTAAAATAATCAATTATAATATTTCGCAATTTATAATTCAAATCAAATTGAGCAATTCCTTTTTTGAAGAAAGTCATATTATCGCCACCATTGGATAAATAATCGGAAGTAACTACATAATAAATGGTTTCATTCTCAATTGGTTTTCCTTGGATAAGAATTTTCGAAGCTTTGTTGTTTTTATCTATTGTGAAAGTCAATCCAGCTAATGGATGTGGTTTTTTTTCAGCGATGATATAATTGATTAATTCATAAATCTGTTCCGATTTTAAAGCAATAACAATAGCACTATTTTCGAAAGGCATTACTTCATAAGCGTTCCGTGCCGTTATGTTTCCTTTCGGAATTACAGCTCTAATTCCACCATGATTTAATAAACAAATAGAAATGCTTTTTTGCTCTCTTTTTTGGAATACTGCATTTGATTTTTCCAAAGTGATATCCGCTAAAAAAGAGCCAATATTCGTTTGCCATTCTCCTTTTGATTTGTCTAAGTTTTCTGGAGAATACGCAATAACTTCGCTTAAATCTTTATCAATATATTCTCGGTATGGTTTTATAAAAGCGGCTATTGAATCACTCTTACTAGTGGTATTGTTTTGATTTTCAACAATACTAATCTTTTTGCCTTCAATCTTTGAAACAAAATACTTTGGTTTTCCGCAGGAGATAAGGACTATAAATGTTAATAATAAACCAAAATGTTTTAATTCAACGTTATAGTTTTTTAGTTTTGTCATCTGTTAGGAAAGGGATTTTAATTAAATTTGTAATACAAGTAAAAGTACTATGTTTTTAGACAAAATAAAGGATTTTTTCACTAAAAAAATAGTTAAGAAAAGTTTGTCAAATGTAAAACATATTGGCTCAAATAATTTAATTAAAACGGTGGCTATTGTTTTTGATGAAAGTTATTTTTACGAAAAAGAAGCATTGATAAAAGAATTAATTGTCAATGGTATTAAAGAAGAGGATATTCATTTTTTTGTATTTAAAAATAAAATTAAAAAAAATGAAGCATTTGATTACCCTGTTTTTAGCCATAAAAATATTAATTGGAACGGAACGTTTGAAAACAAAGAATTAAGTACTTTTGTAGCCACTCAATTTGATTTATTGATAAGTTATTACGATACTGAAAAAGCAGCACTTTTATTATTTACGCATCTTTCTAAAGCGACATTTAAAGTCGGCTTTTCAAATATTGACAATCGATTGAATCACTTGATGATTACCACAAATGCTGAAAATTTTAAGGTTTTTGTAGATGAGTTATTTAAATATTTAAGAATACTAAAAAAACTATAATATGCAATCATTAATAGGAACCGGAGTAGCTTTGGTGACGCCATTTAAAAAAGATTTTTCTGTTGATACAGAAGCGTTGACTCGAATTGTAAATTTTCAAATAGATAACGGAATCGATTATCTTGTAGCACTCGGAACTACTGCCGAAAATGCGACGCTTAATCATGAAGAAAGTGATTTGGTAATTAAAACAATTAAAGAAACAAATAATGGTCGATTGCCATTGGTACTTGGTGTTGGTGGAAATAATACCGCTAAAGTAGTAGAAGAATTAAAAACAAGAGATTTTTCAGGATTTGTAGCTATATTATCCGTTTCTCCTTATTATAATAAGCCAACTCAAGAAGGAATTTATCAACATTTTAAAGCGATTTCAGAAGCGTCTCCGCTGCCAATAATTTTATATAATGTTCCAGGAAGAACATCAAGTAACATGTTACCATCCACTATTATCCGATTGGCTAATGATTTTGAAAATATTGTAGCGGTGAAAGAAGCAGCTGGCGATATGGTGCAAGCAATGAAATTGATACAAAATAAGCCAACGGATTTTTTAGTGATTTCTGGAGATGATATGGTTACTTTGCCGATGATTTTAGCGGGTGGAAGTGGCGTTATTTCTGTAATTGGCGAAGGTTTTCCAAAACTATTTTCCGAAATGGTGCATTTAGGACTGAATCGCCGAGTGGATGAAGCGTACAAATTGCATTATCTTTTAGCGGATGGAATTGACTTAATTTTTGAGCAAGGAAATCCAGCTGGAATAAAAGAAGTCTTTAAAACACTTGGATTGTCTGAAAACACAGTGCGTTTACCATTGGTACAAGTCGATCATGATTTAGTACAAAGAATTCAAAATTTCACAAAGAAAACAGATTAATTTATCGGATTTTAAAGAAATCAAAATCAATCAAAAAAAATATTTTATTGTATCTAATTATTAACTAATTTTGCAGTTGATTTTTTAGACAGTGAAAACATCAGTAAAAAGCGCATAAAAAATAAAAATGAAGAAATTTATATATCTAATTGCCTTAGTTGTTTTATCATCATCGTGTAGTGAATATCAAAAAGCTTTAAAGTCGGATGATGTTGAAGTGAAATTTGCTGCAGCAACAAAACAATTTGAAAAAGGCAAATATAATAAAGCCATTAGAATATTCGAGCAAGTGGCACCAGCATTTAAAGGAAAACCACAAGCTGAAAAAATGTTTTTTATGTTTTCCGAATCGTATTATAAAACAAAACAATATTATTTAGCAGGGTACCAATATGAAAGTTTTGCTTCCAGTTATCCAAAAAGTGAAAAACACGAAGAAGCCTCTTTTTTGGGTGCCAAATGTTATTCTATGTTATCACCTGTTTACAGTCTTGATCAAAAAGATACAGACAAAGCGATTGACAAATTGCAAAATTTTATTGATAGATATCCAGATTCAAGTTTTTTGACAGAAGCTAATACTATCATGAAAGAGTTGAAAACCAAATTAGAGAAGAAGAGTTTTGAGACAGCAAAGCAATACAATACTACTTCCGATTATAAATCAGCAATTGTCGCATTAGATAATTTTATTTCTGATTTTCCTGGAACACCTTATAAAGAAGATGCGCTTTATTATAAGTTTAATTCGGAATATAATTTAGCAATAAACAGTGTTCCATCTAAAATGGAAGAAAGATTAAAAAATGCAAAAAGCGGGTATTCTAATTTGGTGAAATTTAATGCTAGTACTAAATATAAAAGCACAGCCGACGAAATGTTGGCTCGAATAGATACGGATTTAAAACAATTTTCAAAATAAAATCACATGGATTTAAAGAAAACGAATGCACCAGTTAACACAATTACCTACAACAAAAATGTTATAGAAGAGCCGACAGGTAACGTGTATGAAGCGATAACCATTATTTCTAAAAGAGCCAATCAAATCAATTCAGAAATCAAAAAAGAACTGATTGATAAATTGGAAGAGTTTGCTACTTACAACGATAGTTTAGAAGAAGTTTTTGAAAACAAAGAACAAATTGAAGTTTCTAAATTCTACGAAAAATTACCAAAACCACACGCCCTTGCTGTTCAAGAGTGGTTGGATGACAAAATTTATTACAGAAATTCAGACCAATAAAAACTAAAATGTCAGTTTTAAGCGGAAAAAAAATAGTGCTGGGAGTTTCTGGCGGAATTGCCGCATATAAAACAGCAACTTTAGTTCGACTTTTTATAAAAGCAGGTGCACATGTCCAAGTGATAATGACACCTGCTTCAAAGGATTTTGTAACCCCGCTTACTTTAGCAACACTTTCTAAAAATCCCGTTCATTCTACATTTTATAACGAAGAAGATGACGGTGCAGAATGGAATAATCATGTCGAATTAGGACTTTGGGCCGATTTAATGATTATTGCTCCAGCAACCGCAAATACGTTGTCCAAAATGGCAAATGGAAATTGCGACAACTTGCTAATTGCAACGTATTTATCAGCTAAATGTCCTGTTTATTTTGCGCCTGCAATGGACTTAGATATGTACAAACATCCGTCAACAATCATTAGTTTTGACACTTTAAAAAAGTTTGGAAATACTATAATTCCAGCAGAATCGGGCGAATTAGCGAGCGGACTTTCAGGTGAAGGACGAATGGCCGAGCCTGAAAACATTATCGCATTTCTTGAAGCTGATTTGGAAAGTAAATTACCGCTTAAAGGAAAAAAAATACTAATTACTGCAGGACCAACATACGAATCTATTGATCCTGTACGTTTTATAGGAAATCATTCTTCAGGTAAAATGGGATATGATATTGCTATAGCAGCTGCAAATAAAGGAGCTAGTGTTATTTTAATATCCGGACCAACTCATTTGTCTGCCAACCATTCGAATATTAATTTGATTAGAGTGGTTTCTGCCGAAGAAATGTATGAAGAATGTCACAAATGGTTTAATGATGTCGATGTAGCTATTGCCGCCGCCGCCGTAGCCGATTATAAGCCAAAAACGGTAGCAGCGCAGAAAATAAAAAAAGCAGATTATTCATTGTTAATAGAACTCGATAAAACAAAAGATATCCTTGCTTCATTGGGGAAAATTAAGAAAAATCAGTTTTTGATTGGTTTTGCTTTAGAGACCGAAAATGAAATTGAAAATGCAAAGTTGAAAATTCAGAAAAAAAACCTAAATTTGATTGTTTTAAATTCACTTAACGATTTGGGAGCTGGTTTTGGAAAACCTACCAACAAGATTACTTTTATTGATAAGGATTTTGTGATTGAACCAATGGAACTTAAATCGAAAGAAAAAGTGGCGAACGATATTATAAACAAAGTAATACAACATTACCATGCGTAAATTTTTAATAATTATTGTATTGTTATTAGTAACTTTTGCTCAAAGTCAAGAGTTAAATTGTAAAGTTACTGTCAATTCCGATAAAGTAGCATCTACAAATAATCAAATTTTTAAAAATCTTGAAAAGTCCCTCAATGACTTTATGAATAAAACAGTTTGGACTGAAAGTAAATACCAACAAAACGAGCGAATTCTTTGTTCGGCATTTATTACCATCAATTCTGGTGAAAATAATCAATTTGATGCAAGTATTCAAGTGCAATCATCGAGAACGATTTTCAATTCCTCCTATTCTTCTCCTGTTTTAAACATTAACGATAAAGATTTTAATTTTTCTTATATTGAATTTGAAAACATCACTTACAATCCAAATAGTTTTGATTCCAATTTAATTTCTGTAATGGCTTTTTATGCGTACATGATTATAGGTTCTGATGCAGAGACTTTCGCTCTAGATAGCGGAACTCCTTATCTTGTAACAGCGCAAGAAATTGCAAATTTAGCTTTGCCAAACGGATCAAAAGGTTGGTCGCAAACAGAAAAAAAACAAAACCGTTATTATTTAGTAAACGACTTGCTTTCGCCAACATACAAGCCTTATAGAGACGCTATGTATAGTTACCATTTTAATGGATTGGATGAAATGCATAAAGATTTAAAATCGTCAAAAGAGACCATTATTAATGCTATAAATACACTTGGCGAATTAAATATAAATCGTCCAAATGCCTTTTTAACCAGAGTCTTTTTTGATGCAAAAGCCGATGAAATTGTTTCTATTTTCTCTGGTGGACCAACAGTTGTGTTATCAGATTTGGTAGATAAATTAGGAAGAATTTCTCCAACAAACTCTCATAAATGGTCAAAAATAAAACTTTAATTTTAAATTAAATCTTTTATTAAACTACATGATTACATCATTATCCATCGAAAATTTTGCATTGATTGAAAAATTATCAGTCCAGTTTTCTGATGGATTTTCTACAATTACTGGAGAAACCGGCGCAGGAAAATCAATACTTTTAGGAGCTTTAGGATTGGTTTTAGGAAAACGTGCCGATTTAACTTCTTTGAAAAACAAAGAAGAAAAGTGTATTATTGAAGCGCATTTTTCCATCAAAAATTACAAACTTCATTTTTTTTTTGAAAGTAATGATTTGGATTATGAAGATGAAACGATTATTCGTAGAGAAATTTTACCTTCAGGAAAATCACGTGCCTTTATAAATGATACTCCAGTTAATCTTCAGGAATTACAAGATTTAAGTACTTTTTTAATCGATATACATTCGCAACATCAAACCCAAGAGCTTTCTGACGATAGTGTTCAATTTCAGATTATTGATGCTGTCGCTTCCAATTTTGATTTGATTTTAGACTATTCACTTCAATTGAAAACATATAAAAAATCAAAATTCGATTTAAATGAAAAGAATGATGTACTCCAAACCGTTTTAAAAGAACAAGATTACAACACATTTTTATTAGAAGAATTGCTGTCGGCTAACTTAAAAATAGGAGAGCAAGAATTGTTAGAATCACAATTCGAAAAACTGAATAACATTGAATTACTAAAAGAAAATAGCTCAAAGTCATTAGGATTGCTCAATGAAGAACAGTTTGGAATTATTAATGAATTAAAGGAAATGAAACTGTTATTGCAGAAAATTTCAATTTATTCTAAAGAATTCAATGCACTTTATGAACGAATTACAAGTGTTCTAATTGAAACGGATGATATCGAAAAAGAGCTGAATCAATTGTCTGAAAATATGTTTTTAGATCCAGCAGAATTAGAATTGACCAATCAGAAATTGCAATTGATTTTTACATTGCAAAAGAAGCATCAAGTGAATTCGATTGACGAATTACTTGCCATTCAAAATGATTTGGATAGTAAAGTAATTTCGGTAACAACATTAGAAGCTGAAATTAAATCATTAGAAAAATTAATTACTGAAAAGGAAAGTAGTTTGAATGAATTGGCTATAAAAATCCATAAAAATAGAGCAGCAGCTATTCCAATATTAATTAAAAAACTGGAAGCTAATTTAGAACAACTCGGAATGTCAAATGCTCGATTTGATATTGAATTGCTGGTAAAAAACACTTTTTATTCCAACGGAAAAGACGAGCTACAATTCCTGTTTTCTGCCAACAAAGGATCTCATTTTGGATTGTTGAAAAAAGTAGCTTCAGGAGGAGAAATGTCGCGAATTATGTTAGCCGTAAAAGCTATTTTGTCGCAATATTCAAAACTTCCAACCATAATATTTGATGAAATTGACACGGGTGTTTCTGGCGAAATTGCGCATAAAATGGGAGAGATTATGAAAAAAATGAGTGCGAACATGCAAGTGCTTTCAATAACACATTTACCGCAAATTGCCGCTAAAGGGAATTCACAATTTAAAGTATACAAATACATCAAAGACAATCAAACGCAATCCGAATTAAAGCTTTTAACTAATGATGAGCGAGTTACAGAAATAGCTCAAATGCTTTCTGGAGCAACGATTTCTGAATCTGCTTTAAATCATGCTCAAGCATTGTTAAATTAAAAAAATCCGTTACATTTGTTTGTATAAATGGTGAAATATTAATTGCAAAACTACTAACCTAAAATTTTTATTTATGATTATTGAACCTAGAATGAGAGGATTTATTTGTTTAACTTCTCAACCAAAAGGGTGTGAGCAAAATGTAAAAAATCAAATTGCCTATTTAAAATCAAAAGGACCAATTGATGGTGCTAAAAAAGTGTTAGTTATTGGAGCTTCAACTGGATTTGGATTGTCTTCTAGAATCACAAGTGCTTTCGGATCTGATGCCGCTACAATCGGTGTGTTTTTTGAAAAACCAGCAGCAGATGGTAAAACAGCATCTCCGGGTTGGTACAATTCTGCAGCTTTTGAAAAGGAAGCTCACAAAGCGGGATTGTATGCAAAGAGCATCAATGGCGATGCTTTTTCAAATGAAATAAAAGAACAAACCTTAGCTATAATAAAAAAGGATTTAGGACAAGTAGATTTAGTAATTTATAGTTTGGCATCTCCAGTGCGATTGCATCCGGTTACAGGAGTTTTACATCGCTCGGTTCTTAAACCAATCGGAAATAAATATGTAAACAAAACGGTCGATTTCCATTCCGGAAAAGTGTCTGAAATTTCGATAGAACCCTGTAGTGGTGATGATATTGAAAATACGGTTGCTGTTATGGGAGGTGAAGATTGGGCTATGTGGATGAAAGCGCTGCAAGATGCAGATTTGTTAGCAAAAGGAGCTATGACAGTTGCTTATTCGTATATCGGACCTTCATTAACCGAACCTGTTTATAGAAAAGGAACTATTGGAAGAGCCAAAGATCATCTAGAAGCTACGGCTTTTGAAATCACAAAAAGTTTGGAATCGATAAGTGGCAAAGCCTATGTTTCTGTGAATAAAGCTTTAGTTACGCAAGCGAGTTCTGCAATTCCAGTAATTCCTTTATATATTTCATTGTTATATAAAATTATGAAAGCCGAAGGAATTCACGAAGGATGTATTGAACAAATGCAGCGATTATACAAAGAACGACTTTATAATAGTTCAGGTACAATTCCACTTGATGATAAAGGAAGAATTAGAATTGACGATTTGGAAATGCGTGACGATGTTCAACATCAAATTGATAAATTATGGGCAATAGCTACTACCGAATCGTTGCCAGAAATTGGTGATTTGGATGGATATAGAAATGAATTTCACCATCTTTTCGGATTTGGATATCAAGGCGTTAATTACGAAGAAGATACAAATGAGATAGTGCTTATTCCGAGTATTACAGAATAAGAATAAGCTTTAATTATTTTATTATAAATAAAAAGTCCTGCTTCGGCGGGACTTTTATTTTTTAGAAAGAGTATATTTGATAAATTTTTTAACAATGTATTTCTCTATAATAATTCCGGTATACAATCGTCCAGAAGAAATAAAAGAACTTCTAGATAGTTTATTATTAACAACTTATACGAGTAATTACGAAATAGTAATCGTTGAAGATGGCTCTACAATTTCTTCAAAAGAGGCGGTAGAAAAATATTCGGAAAAACTTAATATATCCTATTATTATAAGGAAAATACAGGTCCGGGTGATTCTAGAAATTACGGAATGCAAAAAGCAAAAGGTGATTATTTTATCATATTTGATTCGGATTGTATTATTCCAAAAACGTATTTATCAGAAGTTGAAAAAGAATTAACCACCAATTTTGTTGATTGTTTTGGCGGACCTGACAAAGCACTAAAATCATTTTCCAATATACAAAAGGCAATTAATTTTGCCATGACATCATTTTTAACTACTGGTGGAATTCGCGGTGGCTCTGAAAAAATCGATAAATTTCAACCGCGAAGTTTTAATATGGGAATTTCCAAAAAAGCCTTTGAAATTTCGAAAGGTTTCGGAAATATTCATCCAGGAGAAGATCCCGATTTAACCATTAGATTATGGAAATTAGGATTTAAAACACGTTTATTTCCAACGGCATTTGTATATCACAAACGAAGAATCGACTGGGAAAAGTTTAGTTTACAAGTTTCTAAATTCGGAAATGCTCGTCCGATATTAAACAAAAGATATCCAGAATACAGCAAAATAACGTATTGGTTTCCCACCTTTTTTATATTGGGATTAATCGCTTCAATTGTTTTGCTCTTTGTTTGCTATGATTGGACATTTAACGATTGGGCTTTAAAATTATACTTTTTATATTTTGTTTTAATTTTTATTGTTTCAAGTATCCAAAACAGAAATCCGATTATTGGATTCTTATCTATAATAGCTGTTTGGAAGCAATTTATTGGCTACGGATTTGGGTTTTTGAATTCCTTTTTTAAGATTTTTATCTTACGACAAAAGGCAGAAGTTGCCTTTCCTAATTTATTTTTCAAGTTGAAGTCGTCAGAAAACGGAAATAAAGAAATAGAAATTACTAATGATCAAGTAGAAAATCCAATTCAAAAATCATACAAAAAAGGTATGGAAAGATTGCAGGCACCGATTCAAAAAATAGTTGAAACTACAATTCCAAAAACAAAAATAATAGGATTAACAGGCGGAATAGGAAGCGGAAAAACAACTGTTGCCAACTACTTGAAATCATTGGGAATACCAATTTATATATCGGATGTAGAAGCTAAAAAAGTAATGGAGTTACCTCAAATTATTTTAAAGATTAAAACGGCTTTTAATAATGAAATTATAACAAATAATAAATTAGATCGCGATAAATTAGCTGCAATTGTTTTTAATAATCCCGAAAAATTAAAAGAACTTAATGCCATTGTTCATCCTGCGGTAAAAAATCATTTTGAAAATTGGGTAAAACACCATAAAAAAGACCCAATTATTATTAAAGAAGCTGCTATTTTATTTGAAAGCGGAAGTTATAAAGATTGTGACGCTATTATTTCGGTTGTGGCTCCTTTGGAAACTAGAATAGAAAGAGTCATAAAAAGAGACGCCACTTCACGCGAAAAAATACTCCAACGTATTAATAATCAATTGAGCGATGATGATCGAATTGCTAGAAGTCAATACATCATAACCAATATAATTATTGAAGAGACTAAAAATCAAGTAGATAAAATTCTTAATTTATTGAAAAATAAATAAATAAATTCCTCAATGTTAATATTTGGTTAATACATTAACACTATATATGTTAAAATTCTAAATTTGTATTGATGAATAAGTTTGTTTTTCGCTTCTTAGTTTTTCTAATGAGTCTCTCCTTAATTGGAATTATACTTGTTCAGGTATATTGGTTCAAAAAATCTCAAGAAAACAGCGAAGAACAGTTTCAATTTCATGTTAAGTTGGTTTTAGGAAAAGTGGCACAACAGCTTCAAAAACAAGAAGAATACACTTTTTACAACAAATACCAAAAAATAAAAGACAGCATTGGAAAGGATCCTGAAAAAGAGGATTTATTAGAATACAAATATTACCAGCGAAATAGTAAAACGAATGAAACCATTATTTATTCGAATAATATATTAGCTGAAAATCATGATATATTTTCCACGCTCTTTGACAAAAATGCAGATAGTGCAAAAATTAAATCATATACTTCTAAAAGAAATATAGCCATTTATAATAACAATTCTTTTGATAATCAAGGCATTCAAAATAAGTTAACTCCAGATGTAAAAATTGTAAAATCGGGTGGAATTAAATTACTTGAAAATGCGCAATTTGAAATTTTTTTCAAAGATATTGCTGCACTAAAACCTATTCAAGATAGAGTAACAATTGATCAAATTAAAAAGTTATTAGCAAATGAATTAAAAGCGAACGGAATTAATACTCCTTTCGAATTTAATGTGTACAGTAACGGTTTAGCGACTAAAATAAAATCGGAACATTTCAGATATAATAAATACGAAACCTATTCCATTCCAGTATTTATTGATAATGATGGAAATAATAAATTTCAATTATTGACTACTTTTCCACAAAAGAAAAAGTTTTTATTTAAAGAAATTGTTGGTATCACAATGCTTTCGGTCATTTTTACATTAATTATTATAATAGCGTATGCGAATGCTTTAAATCAACTGTTTAGACAACGTCAAATTTCTGAAATCAAAACCGATTTTATAAACAATATGACGCATGAGTTTAAAACACCAATTGCTACAATAAATTTAGCCTTAGATGCTATTAAAAATCCAAAAGTAATTGACGATAAAGAAAAGGTGTTTAAGTATTTGCAAATGATAAAAGATGAAAATAAACGCATGCATGCACAAGTTGAAAACGTATTGCGAATATCAAAATTAGAAAAAAAAGAACTTGATATAAGTAAAGAACCGAATGATATTCAAGGAATAATTGAAGATGCCATCGAGCATGTTAGTTTAATTATTGATGATAGAAAAGGAACTATAACTACTCATTTTCAGGCCAATAGAAAATCAGTGCTGCTAAACGACACGCATTTTACAAATGTAATTGTTAATATTTTAGATAATGCTATAAAATATTCTCCCATTGCTCCCGTTATTGATATAGTGACAGAAAATATAAACGAATTTATTATAATAAAAATTAAAGATCAAGGTGCCGGAATGAACAAAGCAGTTCAAAAAAGAATTTTCGAAAAATTCTACCGCGAACATACCGGAGATTTGCATAATGTTAAAGGACATGGTTTAGGTCTTGCCTACGTTAAAAGAATTATAGACGACCATAATGGTCAAATTTTCGTCGAAAGCGAAAAAGGAAAAGGAAGCACATTTACAATAAAATTGCCATTGATAAATTAATAAACATGGAAAAAGAAAACAAAAAAATTCTACTCGTTGAAGACGATCAAAACTTTGGAGCCATTCTAAAAGATTACCTAGTGTTAAATGACTTTGATGTTATTTTAGCAAAAAATGGAATGGAAGGTTTTGAAAAATTTAAAAAAGAAACATTCGATATGTGCATCCTCGACGTGATGATGCCCTACAAAGACGGTTATACTCTAGCTAAAGAAATTAGAGAAAAAAACAAAGATGTGCCTATCATTTTCTTAACGGCTAAGACAATGAAGGAAGATGTGCTTAAAGGCTATAAAGTCGGTGCCGATGATTATCTAAACAAACCTTTCGATTCGGATGTTTTGTTAGCAAAAATCAGAACAATCATTCAAAGAAAAGCCATAGAAACCAAGCCTGAAAATTTGAAATTCGAATTCGAAATCGGAAGGTTTCATTTAAACTCAAAGCTTCGTTTCTTGAATTTTCCTGGCAATGAACCTATAAAATTATCGCCAAAAGAAAACGAATTGCTAAAAATGTTGGCGTTGTACGAAGATGATTTAATGCCAAGAGAATTAGCGTTAACCAAAATTTGGAGAGACGATAATTACTTCACTTCTAGAAGTATGGACGTGTACATCGCCAAAATCAGAAAGTATTTAAAACTCGATGAAAAAGTAGAAGTACTCAACATTCACGGCGAAGGATTCCGATTGGTAGTTCACAAATAAAATAGGCAAAAGCACTGAGAAATCGGTGCTTTTTTTTTGAAGCTATTTCCAGCTATCCGTTGCAATCTGTCATTGCGAGGAACGAAGCAATCTCATGATTATATTTTTCTATTCGCAATGCCAGGATTTCCACTGCTATCTGGGCTAGGGCAATACGTTACAATTCAAATCCCAATACAAAACACGTTTTTCCATTGCTATCAATAGTAAAAACAGCATCTTTTTTAGCAATAGTTATTTCATCAGAAAGCGAAACTTCTTTCAAATAATTCATTTCAAAACTTTTGATTCGTTGCTGTAACACCACTCCCGAATCTAAAGCATCCAAACACCATTCTAAATACTTCACACTATTGGCATGATTTACAATATCCAAATCCGACAGTAGAATGTTTCTTTTTGAAACCACTTTCAATTCATTTGGAATTGCGATTTTAGAAAACGATTTTTCGGTTGCTTTGTCGTTGGGATATTTTTCAAAATGTTCGTGCGGCAAAGCCAACGCTTCGGGTCGGCGAGATTGTGTACTAAAAACTGCCCAAAACGTTTCACAACCTACCAGTTTTTCATCACCAAGATACAATTCTAAACAACGAGTAGAACGCGAACTCTCTAGCGATTGCACCCAGGTTTTTACCGTTACTACTTCTTTCCATTTGGGTAAACGATTTATTTCAACGCGCATTTTACTCAACACCCACGCCTGATGAAACGCTTGCATGTCACTAAAACTAATACCTCCAACTTCCGAATGCGTTGCCGCAGTCAATTGTAAAAGATTACACAAATCGGTATATTTTAAAACCCCATTCGGATAACATTGGAGAAAATTGATTTCCCAATCTTTGGTAAGTATAGAAGTAAAATTGTTTGAAATCGGCATAAAACACTAATTAAACGATAAACCTAATGAATAATTTATTGAACTGGTATTATTGAAATACTCTTGAAATTCAGAAGTAGTATTAACATTTAATAAATACTTATTATATCCAACATTAGTAAGTATCGAAAAATGCGTACTTAATTTGTACTTTCCATTTACAGATAGCCCAATTTTGCTACCATTTTGCACACCAAATAATTTGCTGCCATTTTTTTGCCGCAGTTCAACACCACCATAACTTACTTGTGGTATCAAATTTAGTTTATTCGTCATTTGAAATTGGTACGACAAAATTACACTTGCCGAATTTATATTTGTTTTATCGCTATTTCCACCAATTGAAAAATCGGAAACTTTAAGAGTACTTTTTTCAAGTGTCCCACCCAGTTTAAAATTATTATAATGAACTAAATTTAGTTTTAGTTCCCCTCCAAAGCTTGGGTTTTTATGACCTTTTGATAAATAATTATTTCCTTGAAATACTTGAGTTGTTATTGACAACCCAATTTCAGGTTTTATTTTAAAAGGTTTCTTTGCTATTTCTTGTCCATAAATTAGATTTGTGAATAAAAAAATAAATAGTATTTTTTTCATTTCTAATAATTTAAAATATAATCAATTTGGGAAGAATTATCAATAGTAATATTTTGTTGTAGTGTTGAAGTAATATTAGTGGAATAATCCTTTACCGTATAACTTAGAATAACAGTTTGATTTTTCTTAACATTAATGGAAGTTTGATATGGATTATAAATAGTGTATTGATTGTTTATTGTTTGGATTTCGAAAGGAATTTCGCCAATATATTCCAATTTTAATAACTCGTTGTTTGTGTTTAATTGATTTGGAATTATATTCAATAACGTCAAGTCAGATTTCTTATAAAGCATAGTTGTAGGTAAATTTAGTTCATAATTTATAAAATCATCTTGCTTAATATTGATAAACTGTTTTTCATTAAAATCATTATTTGTACTATTTGCTTCAACAATAATTTGGCTAAAATTTTTTGGTTGCGGAATGACCATAGTGTATTTTCCATTACTGTCAGTTATTGCTTTGCCTACAAAGTTTGTCTCTGATAGTATGTAAAATATAAATGGTATTGAAGCGCCATCTCTAGTTACAAACAATTTAATTTCTTTATTTGCAAATGGTACATTGTTTTCATCTAAAACTTTTCCTTTTAGAACTAATTTTGTTTCTCCATCATATTGAATTTCACAAGAAGAAAAGATAAGCAACATTACTAATAAAATAATTTTTTTCATAAGGATTTTTTGTAAAGATGCATTAATTAAGAAAGGTTGCTTATTGTTAGTTTAATTTGTTCTATTATCACTTTTTTTTCCGTTAGATAATCAAACCAAATCACATTTTCGGTGCGTTTAAACCAAGTTAATTGTCTTTTAGAAAAACGTCGTGTGTTTTTCTTGATTTCTTCAATGGCAAAATCCAAAGTGATTTTTTCATCAAAATAATCGAATAATTCTTTGTAACCAACGGTTTGCAACGCATTCAATTCTTTATTTGGATATAGTTTTTCAGCTTCTGCTAACAAACCTTCATTCATCATGTTGTCGACACGTTGGTTGATTCGGTCGTACATTATTGCTCTTTCCGCTTCCAAACCAATGATAATGGGAGTGAAGTTGCGTTGGTTTTTTTTCTGATTTAGAAAAGACGAATACGGTTTTCCCGTTCCGATACACACTTCTGCAAAACGCATCATGCGTTGCGGATTTTGCAAGGTCTGCGGATTGGTTGCTGAAAGTGTTGTATAATAATCGGCATCCAATTCTTTTAAGACGGTTTGCAAGTATTCAATTCCGTTTTCTTCGTAATTTTTTCGAACTTCTTCACGGATACTTGGATTAATTTCTGGGAATTCATCAAATCCTTTCAAAACCGAATTAACATACAAACCCGAACCACCCACCATAATCTGAATGTTGTATTTTAGGAACAACTTATCCAATTTGGTTATGGTATCTTTCTCAAAATCACCCACCGTGTAATTTTCAAAAATCGATTTGTTTTGAATAAAATGATGTGGTACTGTAACAAGTTCTTCATTACTCGGTACAGCAGTACCAATTCGCATTTCTTTATAAAACTGACGGCTGTCACACGAAATAATAGCACAACCATAATGTTGCGCCAAAGCAATGCTTAAGGACGTTTTTCCTATAGCTGTTGGACCGATGATTGTGATTAGGTAATTCAATTGTTTCTTTATTGCTTGGATTCTTAGCCCCGATAGTAGTGAAAATCCTTCGGATTGAGAGATTGCTTCGCAAGCTCGCAATGACAAGATTGCAACGAATAGCGGGAAATAGCTTCTAAAATTTAATAACCTTCAACACCTTATTTTTTCTCAAGTAACTTTGAATAATCGTTCGCGTATCTCTATTATTTTGCATCGGAACTAAGATGTTTTTCATCACTTCTATATTGGTAACTTGGTAATTCAAATCATAAAAACAATACCCTTTGTAAATGCCATTTTCGACTAAAATCGCACTTCGTTCATCGACTTTTCGACCACGATCTATTACAATCAACGTGTTGTTTTCTAAAGTCATTTCGTTAATGAAATTGTTAACTCTTTCGTTATAAATTTCTGGATTTTCGAGTCCCAGACAAGCGCCATTGCATTCTTTTATTTTATGTTGAAAACAACCATTTCGCGTTTCGTATAATCCGTTTAATTTTTGACATAAATTGTAGCTGGAGGTGATGCGGAACAACGCATTTTTTCCCTCTTGAAGCGAAGTATAGGAAGTGATTTCTTTCTTTCTACCATCGGCTTTTTGCAACTTTAAATTGAGGTAACCATTAGCATCAACTACATCATACAACGCCCATTCAAAAATACTTTTGCGTTGCGCTCTATTGTATATTGGCTTATTGATTTTAATTTCTTCACTTTCTTTTAATAGTGCAATTAATTCGCTGCCGGTTTCTTCGTACGTAACCGCATACACTTCATTCTGTATTTTCTTGCTTTTAGTTGCTGTATTTGTAAAATGCTGATTGACGCGTTTTTTAATGTTTTTACTTTTGCCAATATAAATCAAATCGCCTTTTTCATTATGGACGTAATAAATGCCCGTTTTACTTGGTAGACTTTCTACAATATCGAGTAATTTTGGCGATAATCCGCTTTTAATTTCGGCTTTGATTAAGCTAATTAAAATTTCTTTTTCGGTGTCTTTTGCCAACAGCATTTTGAATAATTTCACCGTTGCAATGGCGTCACCACTGGCACGATGTCGGTCGGTAACCGGAATTCCGAGTGCGCGGACCAATTTACCTAAGCTGTAGGAAAGTTGTCCTGGAATTAATTTTTTTGATAATTCAACCGTACAAAGTGTTGGTTTTATGTAATCGTATCCCAATCGGGTGAACTCGGTTCGTAAAATTCGGTAATCGAAAGAAGTGTTATGCGCAACGAGGATGCAACCTTCGGTAATTTCGATGATGCGTTTTGCTACTTCGTAAAACTTTGGAGCTGAACGAAGCATAGCATTGTTTATTCCGGTCAGTTTTACCACAAAAGGTTGAATCGGTTTTTCGGGATTGATTAAACTGATAAATTGGTCCACGATTTCGTGGCCATCAAATTTATAGATAGCTATTTCGGTAATTCCTTCTTCGTTGAATTGTCCTCCAGTGGTTTCTATGTCGAGAATTGCATACAAATTTTGTGTTTCAGTATTTGGTTTTAAAATTTAACCGCAAAGGTCGCAAAGTTTTGCGCAAAGTGCGCAATTTAAAATAAATACTTAGCGTGCTTTGCGGTTAAATATGATTATCTATTTTAAGTTGACAGTATTCAGTTTAAAAAATTAATCGCAAAAAAAACCTTAGCGAACCTTGTGTAAACCTTAGCGACCTTAGCGGTTAAATAAAATTATCTATTTCCAAAGATACTACTTCCAATCCGAACCATCGTACTACCACATTCAATTGCAAGTTGGTAATCGCCCGACATTCCCATGGAGATAATTGATAATTGACAATTGATAATTGATAATGATTTGCTTTTATCAAAAATAGATTTTAAATACAAAAATTCTTTTTTGATTTGATTTTGATTATTTGTAAATGTTGCCATTCCCATTAATCCAATGATTTTGATGTTTTGTAATTGTTGGAACTCAGCTGATGCTAGTAATTCATTCAATTCTTTTTCATCCAAACCGAATTTGGTTTCTTCTTCTGCAATGTGCATCTGCAGCAAACAATCAATAATTCTGTTGTGTTTTTGGGCTTGTTTGTTTATTTCTTGTAGTAGTTTTAAACTGTCAACTCCGTGAATCAAACTCACGTATTCTGCCATAAACTTAACTTTGTTGGTTTGCACGTGTCCGATCATGTGCCACTGAATGTCTTTGGGCATTTGTTCCCTTTTTTCAGTCATTTCCTGGATTTTGTTTTCACCAAAAACACGCTGACCAGCAGCATACGCTTCCATTAAATCGACAACAGGTTTGGTTTTAGAAACTGCAACCAAAGTTACATTTGATGGGATTGTCGATTTTATTTGAAGTAGTTTATTTTTTATGGACATTTTTAAATTTTCAAATTACAATTCATACACCATCAAACCACTTCTAAACTTTGGTTCGATATACGTACTTTTTGGAGGCATAATCAAATTATTATCTGCTAACGCTTTTATTTCTGAAATGTCTGATGGAAATAACATGAAACCAACTTTAAATTCGCCTTCATCTACTAATTCTTTTATTGTTGAAATCGATTGTTTTCCAGGAATGTATTCGATACGTTCATCATTTCGTAAATCTTCAATTCCGAGAATAGGAAGTAAAACTTTATCGTACAGAATTTGAGCATCTAAGTTTTCTAAAATGGACGTTTTTTTATTCTCTTGTTTGTAGAATAAAGCGTAAAAATTTCCATCTAAATACATCCCGAATTCAAACTTGCTTTGTGGTTTCCACAATTCTTGTTCTTTCGATTTGATGATAAAATGTTCCGACAAATGCGTCATAAAATCGGCTGTAGTATGTCCGTTTAAATCACGTATAATTCGATTGTACTCATAGATTTTCACATTGCTTTCGGCAATTAAAAAACTCATAAAATTATTGAGATTTTCATTTCCTAAATGCTTGTCTTGGTCGTATAATAATTCTGCTGAAGCAGAGCGGTGATGACCATCAGCAATATACAATTCGGGAATTTTTTCAAACTGATTTTGTAACCAATTGATTTCTTTGGCTGTATCCACTTTCCAAAGTGTGTGCGTTTCTTTTTTGGTCGTCGAAAAATGATAAATCGGTTGTTCTTTTTTCTTTGTTGAAATCCAAGAATTAATTTCCGAATTATCGGGGTAGGTCATCAAAACGGGTTCGGTATTAAATCCGGTTTGATGTAAATAATCTTTGAATAATTCTACTCTATATTGTAAGGTGTCTTCGTGTTTTTTGATGACATTATTTTTGTAATCTTCGATGGATGTCCCGGCAACAATTCCAATAAACGACTGAATTTTCGTTTGAATTTCATACAAAAAGAAAGCGGCTTTTTCATCTTCTATAAAAATACCATCATTTTTAAAATCTTGATATTTGTGTGCAACACCTTTAAAACGTTTGTCTAAAGTGATTTTTTGAGCGTGTAAATAAGCGGGATTAATCACGTGTAAAAACGAATATGGATTAAAATCCAACCACGAAGCGAGTTCGGCTGGAGAATAATCATCGTAGTTTCTACAAGTCACCAACGCTACTTTATCAGGAGTAGGACGAACTGCTTTGAAAGGAATTATTTTGCTCATTTATTCAATTGATAATTGACAATTAACAATTGATAATTAATCATAATTATCAATTATCAATTATCCATTGTTAATTATTTTGAAAATTGTTTCGAAACCTTTTCGGCTTTTTTACTTTCCGAGTAATCGTAAAAACCTTCACCCGATTTTACGCCAAGTTTTCCAGCCATAACCATGTTGATTAACAATGGGCAAGGAGCATATTTCGGATTTTTGAATCCATCGTACATGACGTTTAATATGGATAGACAAACATCCAATCCAATAAAATCGGCTAATTGTAACGGTCCCATTGGATGCGCCATTCCGAGTTTCATTACCGTGTCAATTTCGCTAACACCTGCAACGCCGTTATACAAAGTTTCAATTGATTCGTTAATCATTGGCATTAAAATTCGGTTGGCAACAAATCCCGGATAATCATTCACTTCGGTCGGTGTTTTTCCTAATTTTACGGATAAATCCATGATGATTTTCGTTACTTCATTGGAAGTTGAATAACCACGAATAATTTCCACCAGTTTCATAATTGGCACCGGATTCATGAAGTGCATTCCGATTACTCTTTCAGGATGAACTACTTGTGCGGCAATTTGCGTAATAGAAATCGAAGACGTGTTAGTTGCCAAAATCACATTATGATCACAAATGTCACTCAATTGCTTGAAGATATTTAGTTTTAATATTACGTTTTCGGTTGCGGCTTAAATAACTAAATCGACTCCAACAACGCCATCTTTTATGTCGGCATAGGTGATTATATTTCCGATTGTTTTGTGTTTGTCATCTTCGGAAATAGTCCCTTTTGCTACCATTCTATCCAAATTGGAAGCGATAGTTGCCATTCCTTTTTCTAACGATTTCTCAGAAACATCAATTAATTTAACGGTAAATCCGCTTTGTGCAAAGGTATGAGCAATTCCGTTACCCATAGTTCCTGCGCCTATAACAGCTATTATTTTCATTTTGTTGGTTTGGTTTTTAAAAGTTTCAGGTTTCGAGTTTCAGGTTTCAAGTTTTGAACTATAGTGTCAACTTGAAACCTGAAACTTGAAACAAATTATTTACTATTCATAGAGTCGATAATCTGATACGCAACGCGTAATGCTTCTGTTCCGTCTTCCAAAGTTACAATTGGCGTTGTGTCATTATTGATAGCATCAGCAAACGATTCTAATTCGTCTAAAATAGCATTGTTTGGTAACACTTCGGGATTGGCAAAATAGATTTGTTTTTTATCGCCTTCGGCATTTTGCAATATCATATCGAAATCACCAGGAACTTCCGGAGCATCTTTCATCTTTACGACTTCGCAAATTTTATCCAAATAATCGACCGAGATGTAAGCATCTTTTTGAAAAAAACGGGATTTTCGCATGTTCTTCATCGAAATTCTACTTGAGGTAATATTAGCCACACAACCATTTTCAAATTCAATTCGGGCATTGGCAATATCGGGTGACTGACTTAAAACCGAAACGCCACTAGCGTTGACATTGGTAACTTTGGATTTTACGACACTTAAAATCGCATCGATATCGTGAATCATCAAATCCAAAACTACAGGAACGTCGGTACCTCGTGGATTGAATTCTGCTAACCGATGGGTTTCTATAAACATCGGACTTTCAATTAAATCTTTAACAGCCGTAAATGCTGGATTGAAGCGTTCTACATGTCCGACTTGTCCTTTTACGTTGTATTCTTTTGATAATGTGATAATTTCTTCAGCTTCTTCGACAGTTGTTGCGATTGGCTTTTCTATAAAAACATGCTTTCCTGATTTTATTGCCACTTTGGCGCATTTATAATGCGAAAGCGTTGGAGTGACTATATCAATAATATCGACAGCATGAATTAATTTGGCGATAGTATCAAACTGTTTGTAACCAAATTCGGTTGCTATTTTGGCTCCGTTTTCATGGTTTTCATCATAAAAACCAACGAGTTCATATTTATCAGATTGTTGTAATAATCGCAAGTGTATTTTTCCAAGATGACCAGCACCTAAAACGCCAATTTTTAGCATAATGAAGTATTTTCAACAAAAATAGCAATTAATTGATAATTGCTTCGCCTGTTTGGAAAATAAAATTTCCTCGAGTGATAATTGATAATTGATAATTTGTTTTCTATTTTTACGGAAATTAAAATAGGGAAGAGATTGCTTCGTCTCCCGAAAATTCGGGACAAGCTCTCGCAATGACATGAAAGATACAAACAAGCATAAAGGACTTCGAAATCAATTAGCTAAACTACTTGAAGAAAAGGGAATTACCGATAAAAATGTACTGGAAGCAATAAAAACAATTCCAAGACATTTATTTTTAAATTCCAGTTTTGAAGATTTTGCCTACCAAGACAAAGCATTTCCAATTGGATCAGGTCAAACCATTTCACAACCGTATACTGTTGCTTTTCAAAGTCAGTTGTTGCAAGTCAAAAAAGGCGATAAAATTTTAGAAATCGGAACAGGAAGTGGTTATCAAACGGCTGTTTTATGTTTGCTAGGAGCAAAGGTATATTCGATTGAACGTCAAAATGAATTGTTTAAAACGACTTCATTATTACTGCCGAAACTCGGAATTCGTCCCAAACATATATCTTTTGGTGATGGTTATAAAGGATTGCCAAATCACGCTCCATTTGATAGTATTATTGTTACTGCTGGAGCGCCAATTATTCCGAAACCCTTAATGGCACAACTAAAAATAGGAGGAAAGCTCGTTATTCCGGTTGGCGATGAAGTGCAAATTATGACAATGTTGATTCGCAAAAATGAAACCCAATTTGAAAAACACGAATTTGGAGATTTTAAGTTTGTTCCGTTGTTAGAGAATAAGAATTAACTATTATCTCAGTTGTTGAAGTTTGTCTTTCAAGCGTTCCATTTCTTCCAGAATGGAGTCAATTTTAGGTTCATTTGATGTGGGTAATGCATAATTGTTTTCTATCAAAATTTCAGAAATGGATTTTAAAAAGAGGGGATTATTTCCGTATTCGTTTAGGATTTTTTCTTTTATCCACAAAATCATTATGGTGTCGTAATCAATATCGAGGTGTTGCGATAATTTTAAAACTTGATCACGAGTTGGTTTACGAGAACCGCTTTCAAATTTGCTGATTAATGATTGGTCAATACTTAGCAAATTTGCTAATTCACGCGTTTTTATACCTTTTTGCTCCCTAGCATTTTTCAATAAATTTTTCAAAAGAGAGTATTAAAATTTCAATGACAAAATTAGTCATAAATATACCTAAAAAAAACTAATACGATTTTTTTATTCTATCAATATCTCTTTTGGTGTCTTGTTCTTTTAGTGACTCACGTTTGTCGTAGGTCTTTTTACCACGACAAAGTCCGATTTCTAATTTTGCAATTCCTTTTTCGTTGGTAAATAATTTCAAAGGAATGATGGTCAACCCTTTCACCTGAACATCGCGTTCGAGTTTTTTAAGTTCTCTTCTATTGAGTAAGAGTTTCCTTTCGCTACGGGATTTATGATTGAATTGATTGCCAAAAGCATATTCTTCAATATACGTATTAATAGCAAAAAGTTCATTGTTGTTGAATTCACAAAAACTTTCTGCGATTTGCGCTTTTCCTAAACGAATGGATTTGATTTCGGTTCCCGTTAAAACGATTCCAGCAGTATACGTATCGATAATTTCGTAATCGAACTTGGCTTTTTTATTTTGGATGTTTATCGTTTTTAACATAGGATGGCAAAGGTACTAACAAATGATGCAAACCACAATTAAATTTATAAATTTGCTGAATGCAAAAACCGAATGATCCACTTCACGGAATTACACTGCAAACCATCATAGAACAACTGGTTGCGTTTTATGGATTTGATACGTTGGCAGAATTAATCAATATCAAATGTTTTAAAGACAACCCGAGTGTAAAATCGAGTTTGACTTTTTTACGAAAAACCGAATGGGCAAGAAAGAAAGTAGAAGAATTGTACATCATAACTTTGCCGAAATTTTAAAATAAATTTATCTTTTAAAATTTCTTTTTAATAGCGAATAAATTACAGAATCATAAAACTTTCCGTTATAATATTCGTTTTCTATAAAATGGGCTTCTTTTACAAATCCGCTTTTCTGTAAAACGCGCGCCGAAGCAAGATTACTTGGGTCAATAACCGCTTCAATAGAATGCATTTGCAAATCATCAAAACCATAAATTAAAAGTGCTTTTACGGCTTCGGTTACAATGCCTTGCCCATTGTATTGTGGTAAAATCATGTAACCAATTTCACAACGGTGATTTTCGGGTTGTATTTTGTAATGCCCAATAATTCCAATTAATTTCGGATTTCCTTTTACAGTTATCGCCCAATTAATGCCGATATTATTTACAATTTTGTCTTCTATCATCGTTATATGTGCCAATGCTTCTTCACGATTGGTTACTAAAGGTCTTGGGACAAATTTCATAGTTTCTGGATTTCCTCTAAGTTCCATTACTTCATTGGCATCACTTTCAGAAACTCTTCGAAGTAGTAAGCGTTCCGTTTCTAAATCTTTAAAAGAATGAAAGTTTATGGTAAGCATAATTGTTTATTTGAAAGTGAATATAATAATTTATGATTTATTTATGTACTTTTTTTCTTTTATTTGCCAAATATTATAATTTATCTATTTATGAAAAAGAGTTTTATCAAAATTGCTTTATTGAGTTCAATCCTTTTCGGACATGTAACTATTTTTGCACAAGAAAATCAACCACAAGTATCGTTATACAATTACCACGATGCTTTTGCTCAAAATTTTTATACTAAAAATGCCACCGAAACACGTTCGGCAAGTGGACAACCGGGAGCAAAATATTGGCAAAATAAAGTCGATTACAATTTAACAGCTTCATTAAATGAAGTTTCAAATGAAATTATTGGTTCTGC
>JAYVFV010000241.1:0-7720 GCA_043772885.1 Flavobacteriales bacterium | reverse complement strand
GGTGAGAAATTATCTGATGAGCACAAAACGGCTATCGAATATGCGTTAACCGAGTTGAAAATGGCGTATGAAAACAAAGATTTAGATGCCATTCAAACTGCTTTAGATAACATCAATGCAGCTTGGAAAACAGCTACAGAAGCAATGTATGCACAAGGAGAAGCTGGTCAAGCGCAAGATGCTCAACCACAAGCGGATGCTAATGGCGATACTACGCAGGATGTAGAATTTGAGGAGGTTAAATAAGCAGAGAGCCCATTCCGATTGCAATCGGAATGGTGTGAATCGCTTATCCCGATGGCAATAGGGATCTATTCATAAAAAAACCCGATACCAATCGGAATCTATTAAAAGGGTTAATAATTATTTAAAAAACCGGATTAGCAATAATCCGGTTTTTTTGTTGTTATAGTAAAATAAGATTTATATTTTCCATAACATTTTTAGAATCAATTTTTTACTATATTCGGAATCTATTTTAAAACATAACCTACAATGAAAAAAATAATTTTTTTAGCGCTTATTCTTTTAGCAAGTTCTCAATCATTTAGTCAAAAGAAAAAAGCCGTTGCCAAAAAACCGGTTACTGCCGCTTGCATATCCAAATTAGATAACCTAACTGCCGAAGTAAAATCAGGGAATTTTCAAATTACGATTGCCGGCAAAGGAAAAACTTCCGACGCAATCATCGTAAAAACCAGCGATGCAGGTGGTGCGCCCAGCGATTGTAAATTATCTTCCTTTACCGCTTCGGGTACTAAATTATATATGCTACAGTGGGCTGAAAAGTCTCAGATTAAAACGGGAAATAAAACGGAAGATAAAACAACGATTTATTCTACGGTATATGAAATTACAAATAAAAAACAGGTTTTTTCCAATACACAAATTACCAACCACATTACTGAAATAGTTTCGTTGGGAGGCACGGCCGCTACCGAAACTCAGGAAAGAATACGAAGAGAAGGATTCGAATTTATTTTAAATGCCGACGGTTCGATAACTCAGAAAAACAAAACCCAGGAAAACAAATGGGTTTATAAAGTGGATACAATGGAATTTGTGGATGCGAAGAAAAAGAAATAAAAAAAAAGTCTCATTGTAAAATGAGACTTTTTTTATTGTAATTATTTGTAATTAGTTTTTGATTTTAATCTCAAATATTTTATCCCAGTTTTTACCCGTTACAAAAAGAGTTTTTGTTTTGGGATTGTAGGCAATTCCGTTGAATTCGGCTGTATCAGGAAGTTGGGTTCTTAATTTTAGTAATTTGGTAAAATCAAGAATTCCTTCTACTTTTCCGTTAATAGGATCAATAATTATTACGGCTTGTTTTTGATAGATATTACTGTAAATTTTCCCGTTAACCCATTCCATTTCATTAATGTTTGGAATTTTTGTTCCTCCAGAATACACATTGATATAATCTAATTGTTCAAAGGTATTAGGGTTTAAAATATGAATGCGTTCTGAACCGTCGTTCATGTATAAATTTTTCCCATCCGTTGTCAATCCCCAACCTTCCATTTTTTTGAAATAGGGTACCGTTTTTTCTTTTACAAAAGTATCAGCATTGTACACATAACCTTCGTTGTTTAGATATGTCAATTGGTACACTTTGTTATTTAAAACGGTAATTCCTTCGCCAAAATATTGTTCCGCTAACTCGATTTTTTTGTACACTTTTCCCGTTTTGTAATCGGTTTTTCGCAAGCTCGAAATGCCTCTAATTCCAGTTCCGGCACCAACTCCATTTCCTGTTCCTTCATACAACGTATCTCTATAAAATTCCAATCCTTGTGTATAAGCAGCGGTGTCGTGCGGGTACGTATTTACAATAGTGTACGAAAGTAACTTTGGTTCAAAATCGGAAACAATTTCTATTCGAGTCGAATCGAGTATGGTTTCTCCTTCAGCATATATGGAGGCTTTGATGTTTTGGTAACCCAATTTTTGATTTTTTAATTCATATGAAAATTTCCCTATGCCTTTTATTTCACCGATTTTTTTATCATTTAAGGTATAAACAACACTATCAATTTTTTGGTTTTTAGGGTTCACTATTTCTAAAGAAAGTTGGTCTTTTTGAAAATATTGAGCTTTTAAAACAGCTTCATTGATACTTAAAAATGTTTCTTTTGTTCCGCCACAATTACAAACCAAAACGGCTAATAAAATGATTGCTAATAAGTTGTATTTTCTCATCTAGAATAAATAATTTAATCGTCACAAATATATTTATATTGCTGTTAAATTATTGCAAAAAAATAAAAAGATTGTATATTTGCACCGGCAAGTCCTACACGACCAGCTCCTGCAGAATCCTCCAGGATGGGAACATAGCAAAGGTATGCGGTTGTAGCGGTGCGATGTAGGTCGCTTGCCATTTTTTTGTCATTGCGAGGCACGAAGCAATCTTTTCTTTTTTTTTTATATTTGACTCACTCAAATAGTCGCTTCTAATTTTAATTCAATTTCCTTCAATGAATTTATCTTGGCAAATAGTTCGTTTGAATCTAAAGGAAACTTTTTCAATAGCTTACGGAAATTATTCATTCAGAGAAGCATTAATTATTTCGTTATCCCAAGATGATTGTATAGGCTATGGCGAATGTACAGCAATCGATTATTACCAAATTAATTTAGCAGATTTTGTTCAGAAATTGGATATCGTAAAAGCTACTATTGAAAAACAAAAAATAGTTCATCCAACCGAATTTTACACTTTTCTTCTAACATTAAATTTGCCAAGTTTTCTTCGTTCGGCTATCGATTGTGCGTATTGGGATTTGTTTGGAAAATTAGAAAAGCAATCTTTTTTAGAATTGAATGGAATAACAAATACGGTCTTGCCCGAATCATCAATAACCATTAGTATCGCTCCAATAGCGGAACAAATTAAAAAAATAGCGCAATCGACTTGGACCAAATTTAAAGTCAAATGCAATCATTTTAATGAAACCGAAGTGCAATCATTATTACAATTGGATAAGCAAATAGCATTAGATTCTAATGGAAGTTTTACAAAAGAGAATTGCATTTGGTTAGAAAATCAAGAAGTTATTTCGAAGTTTATATATCTCGAACAACCGATGAAAATAGGCTCTGAAAATTACAGTATTTTGCATTCCGATTTGCATGCGAATTGGATGGCGGATGAAGATTGTCTAGATGCCACAAGTTTGGATTCGTTGCAATCCCATTATAGAAGTATCAATATTAAGTTGGTAAAATGTGGCGGATTGACTCCGGCTTTACAATTAATAAAGAAAGCCAGAGCATTAAATTTTAAAATCATGATTGGTTGTATGACCGAATCGAGTATCGGAATTTCGGCTGGAGCTGTTTTAGCACCTCTAGTTGACTTTGCCGATTTAGACGGCGCGAATTTAATTGCCAACGATATCGCTACAGGAAGTACAATTGTAAATGGCAAAATTCAATTAAGTGAAAAACTAGGGCTGGGGATTGCGTTATTGTAAACGTTTTTTATCTTTATAAAAAAATAACAAAGCAATAAAATATAGAAATAGAGAGAATGAGATTGCTTCGTTCCTCGCAATGACATTATGAACAAAGTTGTATTGATTACAGGAGCTTCATCTGGAATAGGGAAAGCCATAGGAGAATTTCTTTTTCATAAAGGTTTTACTGTTTATGGAACTAGTAGAACTCCGAATAAATATACAAATTCACTGTTTCCACTTTTTGAACTTGATGTTCAGAATACCGAAAGCATCCAACACGCCGTTGCCAAAGTCATTTCCATTTCGGGCAGCATTGATGTCATAATCAATAATGCTGGCGTTGGTATTACAGGTCCGATGGAAGAAATTCCCACCAGTGAAATTCGGAATAATTTTGACACTAATTTATTCGGACCGATTGAAGTGATGAAAGCGGTTTTACCACAAATGCGTAAGCAGCAATCGGGTTTGATAATCAATATTACTTCGATCGCTGGTTATATGGGATTGCCGTATCGAGGCATTTATTCAGCATCAAAAGGAGCTTTAGAATTGATTACCGAAAGTTTACGAATGGAAGTGAAGCAGTTTGGAATTCACATCACGAATGTGGCTCCAGGTGATTTTGCTACGAATATTGCTGCGGGACGATTTCATGCACCATTAGTTAAAGGATCGGCTTATGAGATTCCGTACGGAAATACATTAAAAATGATGGACGAACATGTTGATTCGGGAAGTAATCCCAACGAAATCGCTCAAGCTATTTACAACATTATTCAAAATTCGAATCCGAATGTGCATTATAAAATTGGTGCGTTTATGCAGAAATTCTCTATTGTTTTAAAACGCATTTTGCCAGATAAATTGTATGAGAAGATGTTGATGAAGCATTATAAGCTATAAGTGAGAAGTAAGATATAGGAAGTACGAAGTAAAGATTGCAATTTGATATTGTTATTAAAATTGATTTTGTAATTTTGCACCCAATTGCGTTAAGGATAGCAGCGGTATCCTTTTTTGAGGAACGAAAAAAAGATATAGCGAATAGCCTGACGCGAGGAACGAAGCGGAACGCCCAAATTAAAGACACAACTTAAATACATATTATGAAATTTTTTATTGACACTGCCAATCTAAACGACATTAAAGAAGCGCAAGCATTGGGCGTTTTAGACGGTGTAACTACCAATCCGTCTTTGATGGCAAAGGAAGGAATTACTGGAAAAAACAATATTTTAAAGCATTACGTCGACATTTGTAACATTGTTCATGGCGAAGTGAGTGCCGAAGTAAATGCGGTGGATTATGCGGGAATGATTAAAGAAGGGGAAGAATTGTCTGATTTGCACGAACAAATTGTGGTGAAATTGCCGATGACTAAAGAAGGTATCAAAGCGTGTAAATATTTTTCGGATAAAGGAATTAAAACCAATGTGACTTTAGTTTTTTCGGCAGGACAAGCGTTGTTGGCTGCGAAAGCGGGAGCAACTTTTGTTTCTCCGTTTATTGGACGTTTGGATGATGTGTCTACAGATGGTTTGAATTTGATTCAGGAAATCAGAGAAATTTATGATAATTACGGTTACGAAACACAAATATTAGCAGCTTCTGTGCGTCATACGATGCATATCGTAAACTGTGCAAAAATCGGAGCTGATGTAATGACAGGGCCGTTATCGGCAATTTTAGGATTGTTGAAACATCCTTTAACCGATATTGGATTGGCGCAGTTTTTAGCCGATTTTGAAAAAGGAAATAAATAGTTTTTCAGTCGCAGTTTTCAGATTTACTTTCATAAGAAAACGTCTTGAAAAATCAGGACGTTTTTATATACAATATAGGTTGCTGGAACTACGAATGAACACTACCTTAAATTTTCCTCAAAATGAACATCAAAAATATTGCTAAATGCATTGATGATTTTTTTGTCTTTGCCGACAACTATAGTCCGGTGAATCTTGGTAATTGCCCATTTGGCTCTTAAATCTTCAAAATCGGGGCAATGGTATTCTTTAATATCTTTGAAATTATATTCAGAAAGTACGCTTTTCCATTTCTCAGCTTTATCATTGATGTTAATTCCTATAAAATCAAAATCAGGATGCTTTTGTTTAAATGCTATGGTTTTTTTATGCACAGCAAGCATATGTGAATTGGCACTTTCTGTCCAAAAGAAAAACACGGTATTTTGTTTTATTAAATCATCAGATGAAATTACTTCTCCGTTGGTATTTATAAAGTTAACTTTGGGTAATTCAAAATTAGGTTTCAGTAATTGAATGGCATTTCCGATTTTTACAATTTCGTTTTTCTGACTTTTATCAGTAGAAAATTTATGATAGGTGTCTAGAAATAAATTGTTATTAATCATGTTTTGGTCTTCTAATAAATACAGAATTGCAATATTATTTAAGACCATATTTTTTACTTTTTCATTTTTAATTAGTGTATCCGCAATTTTCATTTTATTGATGTTGGTTTTTAACGCTAAATCAACTTCAGTAAAATGATTGTGATAATTAATAGCAGCAACATTGTTGAGCATGTGATTTAGATAGCTAACAAATGGAGAAAAATCGGTTAGCGATTCATTGCTGTAATCAATTTCTTTTCTAAAATTATAATAACCTTTAGGCAATTTTTCAACAACATCTTTACCAGTTCTTTTTTCGTGAATTATGGGATATATTTCTTTTTTGGTGTAATGCGGAAAGTTAAGCGTGGCTTTTGCATAGACATCAAATTCGTTATTCCATTTTATTTCTTTTTTTTTGGTGTTATAGAACTTATGATTGCTTTTATACGCGTCATCGATGGTTTTATTGAATTTGGCAAAATCGTAATCAAAAACTTCAAACATATTGTTTTTGTCTTTTTCGTTTCGGAGGTACATTTCCATTAAGAAGTTGTTTTTTTCATCGCCGCGACCACAAAAATTTACAGATTCATCAAATTCTTTGGAGTTGATTTGCACCATCAAGCTGTCATTTTTATCAAAATAAACATATTGATATTCTGGTTCGTGTTTAAAAGTGTACAAACCCGGAGTTAATGAATCAAATTTTATAAAAAAGGTATTGTCTTTTTTTAAGGGAATCGTATCGATTACTTCGTTGTTTTTGCAAAATAAAACAAAGCGATTGTTGGGGTTAATTACTTCTCCACCAAAGTAGGCTACATAATTATCATTTGAAAATTCATTTTTACAAGAACTTAAAAATAAAATTAAAAGTGTCGGTATAATTAATGTTTTAAAACAGGGCAATTTTTCCATTAAAATTATAAATTTTAGAAACAAATGTATTTAGAAGTGATGAATAATTCTGTTAACCTACCGTTAAAGTTAAATTCCTATTGTTGAGCAGATAAAAATAGAAAAAAAATATAGAAAATGAATTTAAAAATATTATTTCGATAGTAATTAGTTAGACGATAAAAAAACTGAACACTGAACACTGAACACTGAACACTTTTGCTTACTTTTGCACCAAATTTAAAATATCTTATTTCATGCTTACTGTTTCCAATTTATCGGTTCAATTTGGTAAAAGAATATTATTTGACGAAGTAAATACCACCTTTACGCAAGGCAATTGCTATGGTGTAATTGGAGCGAATGGTTCTGGAAAATCAACGTTTTTAAAGATTCTAGCTGGTGATATTGATCCAACGTCAGGTCGTGTGATTTTAGAGCCAGGAAAACGGATGTCGGTTTTAAGTCAGAACCACAACATGTTTGACGCCAATACCGTTCTGGAAACTGTAATGATGGGAAACAAAGTATTGTTTGCCGTAAAATCAGAAATGGACGCTTTGTATGCCGATTATACGGATGAAAAAGCCAATAGAATAGGAGAGTTGCAAGTGCAATTTGAAGAGATGAACGGTTGGAATGCCGATTCTGATGCGGCTGCAATGTTATCCAATTTGGGAATTTCTGCCGATATGCATTACACTTTGATGAGTGAAGTGGAAGGAAAATTGAAAGTCCGTGTGCTGTTAGCTCAAGCACTTTTCGGAAATCCAGATGTTCTTGTCATGGATGAGCCAACGAATGACTTGGATTTTGAAACGATTTCGTGGTTGGAAAACTTCTTGGCCAATTATGAAAATACGGTAATTGTTGTTTCGCACGACAGACACTTTTTAGATTCGGTTTGTACGCACATTTCGGATATCGATTTTAATAAAATCAACCATTATTCGGGAAACTATACATTTTGGTATGAATCGAGTCAGTTAGCAGCAAA